>NZ_JAJBJD010000042.1 GCF_021811875.1 Candidatus Bandiella numerosa
TGAGAAGATTAATCTCTTCTCTATGTACTCTGCTTTTGGTAAACACAAATCTGAAACCGCCCTATGCGACATCGCTTGTACGGTGGTGTGAGAGGGAGGTGCTGCAATGCGCCTCTCTACTCGATTGCAAAATAAACATCTACTCAATTTTCTAAATTATCAAATGCTGTTGTTTTATTATTGTATCTTAAGTGAAAATTTCCCACTGGTCCATTTCTTTGTTTTGCTATTATTATTTCTGCTATATTTTCTACCTTCCCCATCTTTTCCTGCCATTCTATCAATTTTTTCTCATCTGTTGAAGGTATTTTTCTACTTAAATAATATTCTTCCCTATAAATAAACATTACTATATCTGCGTCTTGTTCTATGTTTCCACTTTCTCTTAAGTCTGACAGAAGTGGTCTTTTATCATCTCTTGATTCCACCGCTCTTGATAATTGTGAAGCAGTAATAACCGGGATATCTAATTCTTTTGCTATTGCCTTTAGTCCCTGCGAAATCTCTGCTATTTCTTGAACTCTATTTTCCTTATTTCTTCCTGTACTATTTATTAATTGCAAATAATCTATCACCAACAATCCAATATTATGTTGCCTTTTCATTCTTCTAGCCTTTGTTCTAATTGCTGATATTGTTAAAGCTGGTGTGTCATCTATGATTATAGGTAATTCATTAAGTATAGAAATCTGTTCTGATAAATTTTTAAATTCTCCTTTATTCACTTTTCCTATTCTTATTTTAGAACCGTCTATTTTTGTCTCTATTGCTAATATCCTAGATGCCAATTGCTCTGCTGACATTTCTAATGAAAAAAAACAAATAGATTTTTTTTTCGTATCTTGTTCCTTAGATTCTTTAACAAAATATTTTGCCGCCCTTAGCATAATATTTACTGCAAGAGCCGTTTTTCCCATTGATGGTCTTCCTGCTATTATTATTAAATCTGAATTTTGAAAACCTCCTGTGTATTTATTTAAGTCTATATATCCCGTTTCTGTTCCACTTATTTCTCTTCTGCTTTTTAATGACGTCTCTATTTTTACTAATGCACCTTTTATTGAATCTGTTAAGCTATATACTTTATTATCATAATTTCCACTACTTGCTAATGTATAAAGTTCGTGCTCCATAGCTTCTATTATATTTTCCCCTCCCTCTTCTATTTTTTCTTCTTTTGCTTTTAATATACCTTCTTCTCCTATATCTATTATTTTTCTTCTTAAATATGTATCATATATATTTCTTGCTAACGTTCTTATATCTGTACTTAACTGTGATTCATCTACCAGTTTTAATAAATACTCATAACTATTCATTTGTGCATCTTTAAAAATTTCTTCTTTGGCAAAATAATTCTTAATCGTTATTGGATCTGAAATTAATCCTTTATCCATTAACTTACCTATCCCTTGGTATATTTTTGCATGTAGTGGTAAATAAAAATGTTCTTCCCTAAGTACATCTCCTATTTTATTCATGTTTTCATTATTATTTAGCAATAAACCTAGTAGATTTTGCTCCGCTTCTATATTATGTGGTCTTGTTTCTATATTTTTTTCTTTATCTTTCATACTCTTTTACAACACTTATTAATTTTTCTACTTCTTCCACTCTACTTTCTGGTAACATTCCATGCCCCATGTTGAATATAAACCTTCCTTTTGAAAAAGTATCTAATATTTTTATCACCTTTCTCTTCAAATCAAAAGACTGAGTTGTCAATATTACATTATCTAAATTTCCCTGTATTGTTGCACTTTTCTGCAATTTTTCCTTTGCCCATTCTATTGGCACTGTATGATCTATTGCTATTATATCTGTTTCTACTTTTTTGACAAAATCTTCATATTTTACTCCTGCTCCTCTTGGAAAAGTGTTTATTATTATATCTTTTTTATAATCTCTTAATTCTTCCACTATATTTCGTGTTGGTCTTATAACTAACTCTTCGAACTCCTCCTCTGCTAATATTCCTGCCCATGAATCAAATAATTTAACTACCTCCACTCCTTGATCAATCTGTCCTTTTAAATACTTTTTTGTTTCTTCTGTAATTAATTCTATTATTTTTATAAATTTCTCTCTTTCGTTAAAATATAATTTTCTTACCTCATTAAAATCTCTTGATCCTCTTCCTTGTATTACATAGCATGCAACTGTAAAGGGAGAGCCTGCAAAACCTATTATTGCTTTTTCTTGATGCTTTATTTCTATTTCTTTACGTACCTTTTCTATTCCTTCATATACCTTTTTGTAAATACTTGATGTATCTATTCCTTTTTGTAGCTTCTCAATTCTTTTTTCATAGTTTTCTAAAAATACTGGACCTTCTCCTTTTATAAAATTTAACTCTAATCCCATTGCAAAAGGTACTATTAATATATCTGAAAATATGATCGCCGCATCTAAATTAAATCTTCTAAGTGGCTGAAGAGTTATCTCTTTCATTAAATCACTATTTAGGCACATTGATAAAAAACATTCATGTTTTTCTTTTTCTTCTCTGTATTCTTTGAGATATCTACCAGCCTGTCTCATAAACCAAATTGGAATAGAATTAGGTTGTTTATTTCGTACTTCCTCAATTAATAGTTTTTTCATATATTATAATTAGTACTTATATATTAATTATAGATGTATTGTTAGTTTAGTTAGTTTAACATTTATTAACATTTAAAGCTAATAAAAGTCGCAAATATGCATGTTAATACACGAGATGTTATTATTAACAAATATAATATATTAACTAATAAAATTTTATAAAAGTTAACAAAAAATATACTAACATTAAAATAACAAGTAACTAACATAAAAGTGGCAAGGCGTTTAACCATTTTGTTTATTAGTAGAAAAAAAGTTGTAATTAAATTCGGCGCCAAAGATAAAAATAATGCTACAGAAATAAAAATAAAGTAACGCAATAATAACACCAACAATACTGCCATAAATTACATTTAATTGTGAAAAAGTAGATAAATAATACTTAAACAAACAAGTAAATATGTTCCAAAAAAGAAGTACTAAAATTGTACCTGGAATATTGCTAAAAATAGTTTGCCTTTTATTAGGTAGAAAGAAATAAAGAAATAAAATCAGAAAAAATCCACAAAGAATAGTAATAATATCTCTTAGCAATCTAGTTTCCTGCTCAAGAATAAGATAATAATGAGAATCTTTTAAATGAAGTAGGGTAGATAAATCTGATTTTAAAGAAGGGAATATTCCAAAAAAGAACATTATAAAAATAGTTAAAAATATCAACACTATAAATTCTATAATACTAATAAAGCGCCGAAATAAATAGGAAGGAGGATGAATAACCCTATTTGCTTTATTTAAAATTGTTCTAATTGCTTCAAATATAGAAGAGGCAGTCCAAATTGCAGTAAATACAGCGAGGGTTAGCAAACTATTTGGTGGAGCATTAGTAATTTCATGAATTCTTGGCTTTAAAAAATAAATTAAATTATCAAATGTAATTTCAGTATTATCAGAAAGGGAAGAGATTATTTGTTCTAATAAATGTATGGGAATAATAAATTTCATAGTCGCCATAAGAAAGAATAAGAAGGGGAAAATAGAGAGCATAAGTAAGAATGATAGATATCCAGCGTGTTCTATCCCATCATGCGCTATTGTGTCTCCAATAGATTTATAAAAACATAAAAAAAATTTTTTTGTTATATCAATTGTTTTTTTCAATAAAGGTAACATCACTAGATAAATTATTTTGTATTAGAAACAGCTTTAAAGTGTTAAGTAGTAAATTTGCAACAGTTAGTGGCCCAATACCACCAGGAACTGGTGTAATAAAAGATGTAAGATTCTTAACATTTTCAAAATCAACATCTCCTACAAGTTTATTATTAACTCTACTAATTCCAACATCAATTACAAATGAATTTTTTTTGACCCAATTTGCTTTTACTAAATTAGGCGCACCTGTAGCTATAATCAATATATCAGCTAATGAACATTCTTCTTCTATATTTATTGTTTTAGAATGCACTACAGTAACAGTGCAATTTTCTTTTATTAAAATCGATGCCATGGGGCGTCCCACAATAATTGATCTACCAACGATTACTGCTTTTTTACCAGATAAATCTTTGAGATATTTTTTTAGGATATACAATATACCTTGTGGAGTACAGGGCATAATTTGTGATTTCCAGTGGTTTAACAGTCCTGTATTGTAAATACCAAAAGCATCAACATCTTTTTTATAATTAATAGTTTCAAATACAATTTGTTCATCCAAGTGATTTGGCAATGGTAATTGCACTAATATACCTGTAATATCTGGTCGCTCATTTAGTGTGGTAATTATTTCACACAGTTTTTTATTATCTATGTCTTTGCTAAATGTCAGTAATTCTGTATTTATACCTACATTTTTAGCAGCTTTTAACTTAGCGTTAACGTACACTTTACTTGCAGAATTATCTCCAATTAATACTGTTGCAATTTTTGGACGCATTTTAATAATTTCAAATTTTTCCTTAACTTCTTTTTTTATAGAGAAAAGAAGCTCTTCAGCTAGCAGTTTTCCATTTATGATGTATGTCATAAGTTATTAGGCAATCCTTTGGTAGTAGAATGCTCAAAGTGCAAAGGAACATTTGGGTTAATATAGCTATATGCGCTATGACATGCTCTTGCAGACTCGGCAAAACCAGTTAATATCAATTTTAATTTCCCAGGATAAGTGCATATATCTCCAACCGCGTAGATTCCATTTAAATTAGTTTGCATTGATTCAGGATTGACCTCTATGTGCTTATTTATTATTGAAAGATTCCAGCAATTAATAGGGCCGATATTCATTGCCATTCCAAAAAAAGGAAGTAAGTAATCTGATTTTAGAAGCTTAATGTTATTGTCTAGGTCTTTAACTTCTATCTCATGTAGCACCCCTTCTTTTCCTTTTAATTTGCTAAGTTGATATGGAGTAATTAATTCTATATGGCCATTTTCTGTTAGGCGATTTATTTCTTCAACGGTTTTAGGAGCTGCTCTGAAATTATTTCTTCTATGAACTATATATACTTTTTTTGCAATACCACTTGCCAATATAACTGCCCAGTCTAATGCAGAATCTCCTCCTCCTGCAATAGTAACAGTTTTATTTTTAAATGTACCTTTATTCTTTATGTGATAAAAGACGCTAATGTCCTCAAAATTCTGGATATTTTCAATAGGGGGTTTTCTTACCTCAAAAGTTCCGCCTCCTGCAGCGATAATTATGGTTTTTGCTTTTATCAAACTTTTTGATGTTGATATTTCCCAATATCCATCTTTTTTTGTTATGCTGTTACACTGTTGATTTAAGTAATTTTGTGCTTTAAAAGGTTCTGCTTGTTTTGTAAGATTCTCTATTAACTTTTCTGCACTTATTGATGGATATCCGGCAATATCATATATAGATTTTTCTGCATAAAGCGCATTACACTGGCCACCTAAAAAGCCAAGTGTATCAATTATGCAACTCTTTAATCCTAGCATTCCTGCTTGAAATATAGTAAAGATACCAACAGGACCAGCGCCTATAATTGCAATATCGTATATAACCTACTCCTAAATAAATTTAGATTAAGTTATAAATAATATAAATAATCAGATTGTTCAATATTATAAATGGCAATGTTAGATAAAAATAAGAAGGGAATTTAACAATAACATGGCAATAAGAAAGAGATATACTTTAAGTTGTATTATTTCCATCTATTATGAAACCAAAACCATTGTTCTGGATAATTTCGTATCCAGTTCTCAAGTATTTTGTTTATTCTTTCTGTGATTGTATATTTTGTGTCAAATTCCTGTAGTTCTAGAGGCTCATAAAAATTAGCTGTGTATCTTGAAGAGCCTGTTTTTATAATATTTACAGCAATAATCGGTACTTTGTATTTTAGAGCAATATTAGCTGGTAGTGCGGTAGTCATGGCATATTTATTAAAAAAAGGTACGCTAATGCCATCATCCATTCTCTGATCAATCATTATTCCTACAACTTCATTATTATTGAGTGCTTTAATTATTTTTTTTACACCTATATTTCCCTTTGGGATCAAGTTAACTTTATAAACCTTCCTTATTTTATTGATTAAATTATTGGTGTAAGGATTATTCGATGGTCTGTACACTAAATTTAACTTAATATTGTATTCTTTTGCTATTCTACTAATTAATTCCCAATTACCAATATGCCCAGAAACGATGATTGCCCTCGAGAAAGGCATGTTTTTTTCGCCTTTAATAATTACTCTTTCTAAAAATTCTTTTTTAGGCATTTTATACCAATGTGGTATTTCACCTATTACAGAACCAAAATGCTTCCAAGTATTAATTAGTATTTTTTTCCGGCGCTCTTCTGTTAAATGAGGCAAACACATTTTTATATTCTGTGCGGCAATATTATTTTCTTTAATAAATTTACTAAAGAATCCAACAATAATCGTGCCTATTTTTGATGAAGATTCTATACTCAAGGATTTAAAAAAAAAGTAGAACAAATAGACGAAAAATGCCTCTATAATGTATTTAAGCTTTTTCTTAAATGAAATAGCCTTCATTTTATTGCGTGATGCGTATCAGCCGTTATTAATGGGCCTAGAGCTTTGCCAGCAATGATATGTATATGAAAATGCTCCACAGTTTGCATAGCGTCTTTTCCATGATTTGTTATTAATCTATATCCAGACTTGTTAATTTTGAGCTTATCAGTGATCTTTTGGATCGAAGCGAAAAAGGATAGAATTTGATCTGTAGATGCTTTTTGTACAAAATCCTCAAATGACCTGAACTCTCCTTTTGGAATTGCCAATAAATGGATTGGAGCAGATGGATTTATATCATGAAAAATTAAAGTATGCTCATCTTCATACACCATTTTACAAGGTATTTCTTTTTTTATAATTTTTGCAAAAATATTAGCCTTATTGTACATAACAAATCTAAAAATTTAGGTATGGGATTTTCTGTTGCCCGGCAATCCCAAACCGCGTTTAATAAATATTAAGCCTTATGCAGCTAGTGCAAAAGCTTGATTTTCATTAGCAGGTACAAACTTTTTGTTTGCAATTATAACAGTGATCTTTTACAGGAATCACCCTGAGCAAAACTACTTTTTTTAATGCATGTCGATACTAATTTCGTCCCCATAAAACATTGGTGGAGACGTCGGGTACCGCCCCCGAGTCCAAAACATCTATTTCAAGTAGAGTTTATTACTATAGCCTTGCAGCAATTGTCATTGTAGCAATTTAAAAGCGACATTGAAAGAAAAATTATTAAAGACCATTGCATAATAGGCAGAAAAAAACATATATGATAGAATGAAAAGATAAGTACATACGAAAGAGGAGGCAAAATGTCATTTTTAGTAAGAGAAGCAGAAGAACGTATAGAGAAGAGTAAGTTAGTGCGAATAGCAGGAGTGATTAATT
>NZ_JAJBJD010000203.1 GCF_021811875.1 Candidatus Bandiella numerosa
GAAACTTAACAACGATGACTGATGTCAATCCAGAGCTGAAAACACAGTTCTATGAGCACAGCAAGATAAACAAAGGCTGCTATAATTCAAATTCCAGCCACCACCATTGCCAATACAACGACCAGCAGGCGAAGTTTGAAATCGGGAAAATATTCAATACTAACCGGACTGAAGGAATGTCGAGGTCAAGCAGTCAAAAGCGATGAGGAGTTTACTTAAAAAATCAAAAGGACTCATGAAGCCGGTCCCGTATGACCCATGAAGCAATGGAGCCAGTGAGTAAGAACGTATCAAGCCATGTGAACTATTCAGAAGTGCGACCTCATTTAGAGAAATCCCAGTCTTTCAATAGCGACTGGTCTATCGATTTAACAGCCCGAGAGCAGCACTGTGACGAAAATGGAAAGTGATGGTGCAGCGAAGCCATTCGGAAAGTCTCTGAGAAGTTTAGCTATGCAAAGCAAATATACGAAAAATAAAATCTTTGAGCTGAAGGCAAGCACTATTTGCAGTTTTATAACAAAATGCGAAGAAAGCTTGAATCCAGCATTTTTATTTGCTTTCGCAGACCTTAATTTTGATTGTAGGAAGAAATATCGATTCTGAAGTAAAATGATGATCGAGAAGGAAACTACGCAAGACTTAAGGA
>NZ_JAJBJD010000167.1 GCF_021811875.1 Candidatus Bandiella numerosa
TTAATTTTCAATATTACAGGTGTACTCCGTCTTTAGTATGATTTTTATATGTTTTTAGACAATTTTAGCTCATTTTTTCTACTTCTTTTCTCTTGAATACTTTTGAATTAGTTTTTCTTCTCATTTATCTCTATTTTTTCTCATTTCCATAAATTTTGAAATTCCTAAATATAAATAAGGTAGATTTGAGAACAAATGGTTCATATTTGATCTTTAATAAGGATAAAAATTTTAAGGTCGTAACAGATAAGGATAATCTAATCAAAAAGCCTTGGACAAAAGTTTTTTAATCAATCATTCTTCTTATCTTTACACAAAAGCTTTTTTTGTGTATACACAACTGTATTGATGTAATTATTTTAACTATTTATGGCAGTAAAAATTAGGTTAGCAAGAGCTGGAGCAAAAAAGAAACCTTACTATAAGTTAGTAGTGGCTAATGCTGACGCACCAAGAGATGGTAAATTTTTAGAGAAGGTTGGCACTTATGATCCAATGCTACCTAAAGATGACGAAAACAGGGTAGTCCTAGTTCAGGATAGAATTAAATATTGGATGTCGGTTGGAGCACAGCCTACTGAAAGAGTTGAGAAATTTCTTGAAAAAGCAAAGCTGATCAAAGCCAGTGTTAAAAGAATTATAAAAAAACCTATAACTCAAACAGAAACTGCTGAGGCTAAAACTGTAAAAGCTACTGAAACCAAGGAAAATAAAGAAGTACTAAGTACTGAGAATAACTAGTACTTATCAGCGCATATACATTTCTTTTACATAAATCAACGTTAACGTAATGTGGCAAGTTAACATATTAACATTATTCCCTGAAATATACCCAGGTCCACTGAAATTTTCCACTCCTGGCAAAGCTATGGATGCAAAATTTTGGGAGTTGAACACAAAAAATATTAGAGATTTTGCAACAAACAAACATAAAACAGTGGATAACACTCCATTTGGAGGAGGTGGTGGCATGCTTTTAAGAGCCGATGTACTTGGCGTAGCTATTGAAAAATTTTTTATACCAAACGGCTTCCCAATAATATACCTGTCACCAAAAGGAAATTTACTGAATCAAAATATAGCAAAATCAATAGTAAAGTCTGATAAAGGTATAAATATTTTATGTGGTCGCTTTGAGGGTATTGACGAAAGAGTTATAAAAGAGTATAAGATACAAGAAGTTAGCGTAGGTGACTACGTTTTGTCTTCTGGAGATATAGCTTCTTTTGCTTTTATTGATTGCTGCTTAAGATACGTACCAGGATATGTTAGTAATGAAGATTCTCTACAGGATGAAAGCTTCGGAGAAGGTCGTTATAAATACCTTTTAGAATATCCGCACTACACAAAACCTTTAGTGTGGAAATCTAATAAAGTGCCTGAAGTTTTAGTTTCAGGGAATCATAAAAAAATTTTTGAATGGAGACTAAATCAGGCCGAAGAAATTACAAAAAATAGGAGACCTGATTTATGGACAAAATATTTAAATGGAGTTGAAAAATGAACTTAGCTGAAAAGTACATAGAAAAGCAAATATCCTCGCTTATGAAAATTAAAGATATACCAGATTTCAGGCCTGGAGATGTAGTAAAAGTTCATAACAAAATTGTTGATGAAAGTAACGAAAGAATCCAGATATTCGAAGGAGTATGCATTGCTAGAACAAATAGTAAATTAGGCTCTACATTCAAAGTTAAAAAAATTAGCTGTGGCATGTGTTTCGAAAAAACATTTCCTCTTTACTCTCCTTTAGTAACTAAAATTGAGCTATTGAGAAGAGGTAAGGTTAGAAGAGCAAAATTGTATTATATGAGAGAATTAGTTGGTAAAGTAGCTAGAATTAAAGAAAAAAGAGACTTATCACACATAAAATCTGCAAAAAAAACAACCTGAGTAGGGTCAAGAGCCAATCATTTTTTTTGTGTAAGTTAAATTATTTTTGTTGCTAAATCACACTTAAATTTTCCGTGTAAAATTTTGAATTGGTTAAAGGCCAACATGTAATCATAAATAGCTATATAATTCCTTTTTTATAAGCGCCTTTAAGTGCGAAGATAAACAACCTTCTGAATTGATTTGCAATCAAAAAAATGCCCTCATTTTTAATAATTTTCATAACTTAAAGACCATTGCATAATAGGCAGAAAGAAACATATATGATAGAATGAAAAGATAAGTACATACGAAAGAGGAGGCAAAATGTCATTTTTAGTAAGAGAAGCAGAAGAACGTATAGAGAAGAGT
>NZ_JAJBJD010000204.1 GCF_021811875.1 Candidatus Bandiella numerosa
ATTTGCAGACTTCCGATCGTGATAATATTGATGTCAGCTTCTCAGTTGACGCCGACGTTTGACACAAACTTCGAATTTGAAATGGTAACATACTGACTGCCAGCGGCAAAGCTGATGGCTCCGTGCTCGTACGACACACTGTCTTGTATCGTGATCGAGTCCAGGGCAACCGTGTTGGCATGCGCAGATGTGACCTGCGTATCAACTCCAAAGTAAAATGCGCCGCCCTTTCTTGCGTAGACGCTGCTGAACGTCAAATTAGTGACCGAGTAGACGGAGGTCGTGTAGGACGTGCTCGCCTGCAGCGACTTAAAAACAAAAACCGCGCCCGTCGGAGGCACATACGAAAATGCAGCTGAGTCGTACGAGTACGCACGCTTGTTGATATTGCTGATAGTTCCGTTTGCGATGGTGATGGGCCCGTAATTTTTGAGGCCGAATATTGAAGTTTGGCCCTGGACTGCATCGACATCGCTGATGTCGATGTTTGAGATTGAGATGGAGCCTCACTCGTTGCTAATGTCGATAAATAGCGGAGTCGATGAAAGCGGGTCGTACTGGGTGATGTTTGCAAGGGTTACTTTATTAAAAGTGCATGAATCAAACTGATTCGAATATTCTTTTGATGTTATGATTGTTGGCC
>NZ_JAJBJD010000043.1 GCF_021811875.1 Candidatus Bandiella numerosa
TTACTTTGCCGTCAGCTTCCTTCCGCCAACTCCTCACGAAGTTAACCTTGCCTCAGCTAATGGACAGCTCTATATCAGCCCATGAGGGACTTGAACCCTCTACTCTTACATCATGCACGGCGCACATTTTCATCTATTTTTCTAACTTTTGATAAAAATTCTTTTAATCTTGCGCTTTTAGGCTTTGCAAAAAAATCCTTTGCTAAATTTTTTTCCACTATTCTACCTTTATCAAAGAAAAGGATTTCATCAGAAATATTTTGAGCAAATTTCATATGATGTGTGACAATAATACTGAGTAAATTTTCTGATTTAGAGAGATTTTTTATTACACTCAAAACTTCTGCAGTGTTTTCTGGATCTAAAGCTGAGGTTGGTTCATCGTACAGTATAATTTTAGGCTTCATGCACAAGGTTCTTGCAATAGCTACCCTTTGTTTTTGTCCGCCTGAAATGTTTGCTGGATATTGATTTTCAATTGATGAATCAAGATTAACTTTTTTTAAAAGTCGTCTAGCATCACCAATGGCATCATGCTTCTTAATTTTTAGTACTTTTTGTGGGGCGTAAGTTATGTTTTCAAGCACTGTCATGTTAGCAAAAAGATTGAAATGCTGAAAAATAAAACCAATGTTTTGTTGGGTAATGTTTCCATATTCTATATTACCATTATCCAACTCTTCCAATCCTGCAATGCATTTTAAAAAAGTAGATTTTCCGCTTCCTGAAGAGCCGATTATTGAATATACGTGCCCTATTTTAAAATCAAAAGAAACATTTTTTACTACTTCAGTATCTCTATAATTTTTTGTAATATTAATTACTTTTATCATTCAATTTTTTTTCAACAGTTGTTCCAATATGTGCGATAATGCAAATGATTATATAGTAAAATACGGCAGCAATACATAAAGGAGTAATAAAATCATACTTTTCTGCAGCGATAATTTGTGCTCTTCTCATTAAATCAGCTACTCCTATTATACCAATTACTGCAGATTCCTTAATTAAATTTATTACTTCATTGATTAGGGATGGTAAAATACTTCTTAGAGCTTGAGGTATAATGATATTAAGCATCATTTCTAGGTATGGTACAGATAGTGACCTCGCTGCTTCAAATTGTCCTTTGTCAACAGACTCAATGCCTCCTCTTATAATTTCTGCAACATATGCAGCCGAATTTAAAGAAAGTGCTAAAATACCTGCAACAAATATTGGAATGTTAATTTTTAATATTTCAGGAAGAGCAAAGTAAATAAAAAATAACTGTAAAAGAAATGGCGTTCCTCGCACCACTGATACATATATTTTAACAGAATTAAGTAAAATTTTATTATTTGAATATCTAAAAATTGCCAATATAGTTCCTAATATAAGAGCAAAAACAGCTGCTAAAACAGAATAAAGTAATGTAGTGAAAACACCTTTATAAATGTATTGAGCTATCTTAAAAACATATAAAATATCTTGATATTGCTGATATAATGTGAAATTCAAAATATTCATTTAGTGAGATGAAGAAAAATATGTGAAATTAGGTCAATTAATTTTAGGATCTAAATTTACCTCTTTTTTGTCATTATCATCAACCAGAAATGAATTATATATCTCTAAAACACTATCCATCAAGTAATCATTAATTTTGATTTTTTTGTCAGATAAATTAACAACTTTTAGCTTATACTCTTTTTTATCAGATGTTTTATCAGATGGTATAGCGATTTTTTCAAATGTTTTTAATATAGCACCTCTTTCCTCATTCTTAATTTCTCTTAATGCTAATATTTTTGTCACAGGTGAATTTACAACAATTTTGTTATAAAATTTTAAATAAAAATCAACTAATTCAGTTAGATTTTCTATTTTTAAATCCATATCAAAATATGATAAAAGCTGAATTTTATTAACAATAGCGTCTCCTTTTAAGTAAAAATTAAAGAGATCAGAAGAAAAATAAAATTCTTGTATGTTTAATTTATAAACTGGTTGAATATCTTTCAAAATTATATCTTTATTCAAGTTTATTTCAGAACCGTCTTTAAAGTTAAAAGAAATAGTTGAATTTAAGTTTATGTTGCTATCTCCAACTTCTGACAAATAGTTATAAAAATCATCTTCTTTATCATTTTTAAAATATTTGTTTTTACTTACATGTAACCCAAATTCAATATTGTTGGAATTAGCCGAGCTTAAATTTAGAAGATTAATATTTGTTTTATCAATGGAATAAATTAAGTCTTCTGAATTATCTTTATTTATTTGTTTAGCCTTATGCCCAGTTGAATTATATTGTATACTTTGGATATATTTTAGAAAAAAATCTGTCAATTTATCGCTTTCAGATTTTTCATTATTATAGAGCATAAAATAGTCTTTAAACTCGATATTGAGCTCTGGGACTGTGTCAAAGGTTGATGTATAATTATATTCATCTTTAGAATCCTTGATTATAGTATCTATTTTATTTGCTAGACTTATTGATAATTTTTTATCAGCTAAAAGACTGGTAAAACCTATATGATCTAAGCTTGATTTTTCTGATAAACCAAATTTTTCTTGGTTAAAAGTAGGATTCCAAATTTTACCACTAAGATTCCAAAACAATACGCCTTGATAAGTTATATTTTCATATTTAAATTTTAATCCGCCCTCAGATAATTTGGTAGAAATCAACTCGATATTATCTTCTATATTTTTAATATGGATATACCTGATAATAAAATTGGTAGCAATGAGTAGAATTATAAATGTTACACTTATGATAGTTTTTTTCATTGTATTGCCTTCAAATATTATTGGTGTGCCCGAAAGGATTCGAACCCTTGACCTTTAGATCCGTAGTCTAACGCTCTGTCCGGCTGAGCTACGGGCACGTTTTTTTTAATTTATATTCTAATAATGGTTAATGTCAAAGTATATAATCATATCCCAAAAATTAGTAAGCATTAATTATATTTATTCCAAAGGGGTTTTGAAATATTTTTTATAAGCTCATTATGTGCATTTTTCTCATCTTCAGATAGTATAAATTTTCTATTTGGAAAATTTTTTTTCTGTAAATTAGCACTTGCGTTATTATGATTTGCAATTTGAAACTGAAATTTAGTTTGTTCATTACCAGTCAACTCAACGTATACCATTGCGAGTAATTCTGAATCTATCAAAGCACCGTGTTTATCTCTTTTGTCTAGACTAATATTAAATCTTTTGCACAAAGCATCTAGACTAGCTGGAGAGCCAGGAAATTTTTTTCTTGCGACTAATAATGTATCAATAATACCACTCATTGTAATTTTTGGCATTCCCACCATTTGGAATTCATTATTAATGAAGCCAATATCAAATTTTGCATTATGAATGACCAGTGTAGAATCCTTAATAAATGAGTAAAAATCTTTTGCAATATCGGAAAATAAAGGCTTATCCTTTAGGAAATCACTTGAAATTCCATGTACATCATATGCTCCTTTACTAACTCCTCTTTCAGGGTTCACATATGTATGAAAATAATTATTGGTTTTAACTTTGTTAATGAGTTCTATGCATCCTATCTCAATAATTCTATCTCCTTGTTTATAATCTAGTCCTGTTGACTCAGTATCTAGAACAACTTCTCTTAAATCTGTCATGTAATATAATGGTTCGTATTGATTTTAATAAATAATGCCGATTCTCATTGTAGATTAAATAATCAGCTTTGTGAAATACTTCTTTTTTTGAGATTTGATTATCTAGAATCGCAAAAAATTTATTTTCAGTCATATTAGTTCTATTTAGCGCCCTATTTAACATAGTTTTTGTAGATGAAAAAAGGTAAATTATTACGTCAAAATACTTCTCTCTTTTTTTTTCAAATAAGAGTGGTATTTCTACTACAGTAGAGCGACCTTTATTTTGATGTACTTCATTTGAGATTTGTTGAATTTTTTCTTTCGTGTAAGGCGTGAAAATATTTTCCAAATCATGCATTGCATTTTTATTATGAAAAACAATGTCTCCCAGTATTTTTTTTGAAATATCTCCATTTACTAATGAATTTGGAAATCTCCCAGCAATTTTGTTTTTTAAATAGTTATCTGTATTCATCGTGTCATTAACATATTTATCCATGGAAACTGTTTGAAATCCCATTTTTTTAAAAACTGTGAGTGTTAAACTTTTGCCAGTACAAATATTGCCAGTTAGGCCTATTAAAGAACCATATCTAGGATTTAATTTATGCCTCATTTATTGGCTAACTTATATAAGGTTAAAAACCATTCATTATCTTTCTTACCTAAGAAGAGACCATGTTTTTGTAATAATTCCTTGAAGAATTGAACAGGTATCGTGTAATTTAGCTCTACTTCAATTTGGTCTATAGATGAAGAAAGGACTCGATAATCTTTTAATTCAGAAATATCACTTAATTTTTCCTTAATAGCAGCCCAAACTTGAGGTGTTTTTGAGTCGATTTTTACCTTAGAGCTAAATATTATTTTTTGATCAAAAGCTTTCACTCCCTTTAATTCAGAATCAAAATCCTCTAGTAATTGATTGATTGCCCTATCAAAAAAACTTCTATAATTTTCACTGTAATTTTTTTTAATTATAAGGTATTTTATTGAATCCTCGTCTGGTTTAAGTATTCTAGCTGTTATCTCAAGTTGATCATCATTCATTTCAGCGAATACGACAGTTAAATTTTTCACATTATAATCACTAAGAATACTATCAAATGAGTGATATGGTTGAAATAATGTTGTATATTTATTCTCTAAAGAAACAGTGGTACTGGTATTGAATATCTTAAACTTAAGTAATCCAAAATATCCTTCCAAATTTAACCATTTCCATCTCCAATCTTCCCTTACAGCGACACTATTATCATTTATTAATGGAATAAATAAAACATCCTCAGAGTAATTTGTTCTATATCTGATACCATATTTATTTAAAATATCTTTAATTTTGCTGGGATCGTAATCGATATCAATTGTTGCCATGTATGAATGATTAGTCATCTTTTCATTTTTAGGAGTAACTTTTTTAGTAGTTTTTAAAATTTCTCTTTCCTGAATATGATAAATTTTATCCCTAAATTTTAGAGGAGTAATTTTAAAAGCTAAGTGTTTAAAACCTTCAATGATTGCCTTATTTTTAGCAAATTCCATAGAATCTTCTAAATTTCCAGCATCCTCAGATGTTTTGATATCAGTTACGGTAAATACACTTTCATTATCATCAATTTGCTCTGAATGAGCAGACATAGCTAAATAAATTGTAGCTATGATAAAGAAAAAAATTTTTTTGTTCATGGTCCACTTTACAATGATATACTTAACAGAATAAAATCAATATAACACGATATTACATTTTACAAATTAATTCATCAATAATAAAAATTAAATGCTTTTTCAAGAACACAAAATAGTTAACGAGAATTTTAGTGAAGATGAGAATCCTTATACCGTAACGGAAATATCTCTTATTATAAAGCAATATGTTGAAAGTTCTTTTAAGGATATTTCAGTTAAAGGGGAAGTCTCTAGTATTAAAATTGCAAGTTCTGGACATATCTACTTTTCACTTAAGGATGAAAATGCAGTTATAAATGCAATATGCTGGAGGTATGTTGCTGTAAAATTACCAATCCAATTAGAAGATGGTATGGAGGTAATATGTGAAGGGAGTATTAGTACATATCCTGGAAGATCGAATTATCAATTAATTATTAAAGATATAAGGTTGGCTGGTGAGGGAATTCTTCTTGCAAGACTTGAAGAAATGCGAAAAAAATTGGAAAATGAAGGTCTATTTGACAAAAGACATAAAAAAGCCTTACCGAAAATTCCACAAAAAATTGGTATAATTACATCACTAAAGGGGGCTGTGATACAAGATATAATTCATAGATTAAAAGATAGATTTCCTACAGAGACGTTGATTTGGGATGTAGTTGTTCAAGGGAATGAAGCTGCAGGGTATATTATTGAAGCTATAGAGGGGTTAAATAATTTACCGAGTCATATTTCTCCACCAGATGTCATTATCATAGCAAGAGGAGGTGGATCAATTGAAGATTTATGGCCTTTTAATGAAGAGATATTAGTTAGAGCAGTATTTAATTCAAAAATTCCAATTGTGTCTGCGATAGGTCATGAAAGTGATAATACATTAATTGATTTAGTTGCAGATGTGAGAGCTCCAACTCCTACAGCTGCTGCTGAATTGATTACACCTGACAAAGTAGAAATCCATATAAAGTTAGATAAAGTGAAAGCTACCTTGAATAATGTTTTGCCAAATTTTATCAATTTTAAAAAAGCGGAATTAAAAGGGGTGTTAGCCAATTTTAAAAATACAATTACACATTTTGAACAACTTGATAATAAGCTTGCGAATTTTACGACTTTGTTAAAGATGAATGTTAACTCATTATTTAAAAATTATGAATGGAAGATTGAATCTTTAAAAATATCTTCTACCAATTTGATGCACTTAACAAATTCCTGTGATGAAAAGCTAAGTAATTTATCGTGGAAATTAACCAAGCTATACAAAAATAAATTAGATGAAATTTCAGCTAATCTGGACTCTTCAAAAAAATTACTGATATCCTATAATTATCAGAATGTTTTAAAAAGGGGGTTTACATTAATAAAAAATAAGCAAAAAAAATTAATAACGTCCCTTAATGACCTGGATAAAGCTCAGTTAATTGAAATTGAATTTTGTGATGGTAGTGCTTTTGGTGAATTTAGAGCTAATGTTAATTCTAAAAATAAATCCACACCTCAGAAAGGCAATGATCGTAAAATACAAAATAAATTACCTTTTTAACTTGAATAATTTTATTTTTAGTTTTAGACTTTCATAAGTTTTGAAAGTGGCTTGATGGTTATTATAACTAAATTAGAAAATATACCTGTTTTAGCTAAGTATGTAGCTATTTACGTTATTGCATTTGCTGTGCATTTATTTGCACTGATGCAGGTGTCTTTGGCTATGGATAATAGTATTTATGCGACATTATCTAACCAAGTAGCGTTAAATGATGAACTAAGTATAACAGCTAATAATATGGCTAACGCAAACACTACTTAAGACCATTGCATAATAGGCAGAAAGAAACATATATGATAGAATGAAAAGATAAGTACATACGAAAGAGAAGGCAAAATGTCATTTTTAGTAAGAGAAGCAGAAGAACGTATAGAGAAGAGTCCTGACTTCATGCACTTTGAGAGAAGTGTATAGAGGTAGGTGAGGAAAAAGGAGGAGAAAATTTTAAAGTCGCTGAGTAGTGCCTAAGCTAAATATTAGTTGACATTATATTATTTACTGGTAACA
>NZ_JAJBJD010000205.1 GCF_021811875.1 Candidatus Bandiella numerosa
GAGTAGGGCTTTTCCTCCTTCCTCCAGCATTGTTTTGGAGTCTTGACCGGCTTCTACTTCACCATTGATCACCTTTAATTGCTTCTTCGCTTCAATCAAACACTCGTTGACAAATTTACGCTGAGCCGCAACGATGTTTTCAACTCTCGGCTTTAGCTGGTGGAATTCGTGTTCATCGCCACGAGGTGTTGGTCCTGAAATAATCAACGGGGTTCGGGCATCATCAATTAAAACGGAATCGACCTCATCGATTATAGCGTAGTGATGTTTTTGTTGTACAAGATCATCAATGCTCCCTGCCATATTGTCACGGAGGTAGTCGAAACCAAACTCATTGTTTGTCCCGAAAATGATATCTTTCTTGTAAGCAGCACGACGCTCGGCTGAGTTTGGACGATGCTTGTCAATACAATCTACAGAAAGCCCGTGGAATTGATACAAAGGTCCCATCCATTCAGAGTCACGTTTTGCAAGATAGTCGTTGACGGTAACCAGGTGAACGCCTTTTCCTGATAGTGCATTTAGGTATACGGGTAAGGTTGCTACAAGTGTTTTACCTTCCCCTGTTTGCATTTCGGCGATATTTCCTCGATGAAGTACACCACCTCCCATCAACTGAACATCATAATGCACCAT
>NZ_JAJBJD010000206.1 GCF_021811875.1 Candidatus Bandiella numerosa
TCTTGAATTCCTATTATTCTATCAGCTTTTATACCAAACTTATCGTTCTTCTTTATATGAATCTAATTTTTTAAATCCATTTATTGCATATCTTCCTTGCTTTGCATTTATGCAACGGCCTTTTTAATTAAATATAGAAGGAAATATTATGTGGTTATTTGGATATGGTGCAAGCGATGAGCGGAGTGTTGAGCAGCGTTATTCGGTGACTGGAGCTCTAGGAGCGGCAAGACTTGCTAGGGATGCTGCTGAATTAGATGAGGACTTTGAAATTTTGGATAGAGTGTCGTCGAGTGCAGAGCAGGAGGCTGTGGTAGATGAACTTAGAGAGCTTCGAGAAGCTGTAGCTAATGGAACTGAAGCTAATCGGTTAATTTTAGAGCAATTTCAGCGTATGGAAGAAAGGCTTAAAGTATTAGAGGCAAATACTTTTCTAGAGGCTGCTAAGTGGATTTTTGAAAAAATATGTGAGTTATTCTACAAAATGCAAAAACTTGTGGTTGATATGTGCGCCGTGCATGATGTAAGAGTAGAGGGTTCAAGTCCCTCATGGGCTGATATAGAGCTGTCCATTAGCTGAGGCAAGGTTAACTTCATGAGGAGTTGGCGGAAGGAAGCTGACGGCAAAGT
>NZ_JAJBJD010000044.1 GCF_021811875.1 Candidatus Bandiella numerosa
CTCACCAGGCTCTCGATCTGAGCTACTTTGAGAAGATTAATCTCTTCTCTATGTACTCTGCTTTTGGTAAACACAAATCTGAAACCGCCCTATGCGACATCGCTTGTACGGTGGTGTGAGAGGGAGGCGCTGCAATGCGCCTCTCTACTCGATGTGAGGAAGTATAGTAAGATATTAGTGGGCGTTACATTGGCAGTATGTATAGTTGGAGGGACAGTTTTAGGATGGTTAATTTATGGATGGACTGAAGGTGTTAAGAGAGATGTATATTGGACGTATAGAGAGGCTGGAAAGGTTATTTACAAGCAAGAAGAGTTAAAAAATATGTTGGAAAGAATAAAAAAAGAGAAAAAAGTTTCAAAGGATAATGAGGGGATGAGTATTAAAAAGAACAATAAGAAATAAGTTGATTTAAATTTATTAAGATTTTACCATTAGTTAAAAAAAGAGTTTGATTTAGAATGGATTAAATTTTAGGGTAGAAGTTTATATGTAATAATTAATGCCAGATATAGAGTTTCTAGAGTGCAGTACGGTATCTGATCATTTGTATTCGATAAGTAATAGTGATCTAAATACAGAAGGAGTTGCAGAAAAGGTAATAGATGGAAGGTGTATAGGTGAATTGGAGATCTATAACGATGTTCACAAAGAAATTATACTACATTTTACACAAGATAATGTAGCAATTAGAGGCAAGTTAGGACTGGAGAATATAGGAAAAGTCACATTAGATTTTAAGGGTAATTATAAGTTTCAAGTAACAAGTACAGAAAAAATAGATGAATTGGTTATAAGGCCAAATAGTATAGCGGATAAATTAGGATGGATTAAGGATGTAACGTTAGAAAAGTTGTTGATTACAAAAGGGAAAGTGCGATTAGAAGGGAAGAATGTAATAGGAAGGCTAGATGTGGAAGAGGTGCTGTTAAATCTAGCTGAAAATTCAGAGTTAATAAGTCATGAAGTAATGATTAAAAGCGTCAGTTATGATGCTCATTTAAAAGGCAAGATACTAGTCCAGAATTATCTTAGCTACAACGGTAAATGTATTACTTTGGATAAAGGTAGTTCAATTATAAGTAAATCAGGGGATATAGATATAAGTCTATCAGATTGTAATGTAAATAGTAATGGACATATATGGTCAGGGAAGGATTTTAAATTAGAAATAGAGAAGGGCTATTTAATAAATAAAGGAGTAATAGGCGTTGAAGGCATAGGAAGTATTTTACTAAAGGGTAATGAAGAGAAGTTAGTAAATAGTGGTAAGATACAAGGTGGAGTAGATTTTAGTATCAAGCTTGAGCTAAATGGTAAGATTGATAATGAAAAGGATGGGGTGATAAATGGTAAGGATAATATTAAGATAACAGCAGGATCGGTTATTAATCAAGCAGGTGCAAAGATAAGTAGTGTAAATGCTATTGAGCTGGATATTACAAAATTAATAAATAGTGGAGCGGTATATTATAAAGAGGGTAATCTTAATATTAAAGATGCACTGATAAACCATGGAATAGTGATAGGAGAAGAGTTAAGTAATATAAGAATGGGAAAGAATGGTGAAATTCATAATAATGAGAATGCACGGATTAAGTTAGGGGGTAAGGTATATATTGGTGGCACTGACGATGGGAGGATAAGCTTAGTAAGAAACTATGCAGCAAGCATTGCAATAGCAGGTGAGGAATTAACATTAAATTCTGATAGAATTGAGAATATTGCTAAGGAAGGTACTATTAAGGAAAGAGAGTATGGATGTATAGTTCACGTATGTATTGGTAAGAGTGGAGATATATGTAAACATAGCGAACCTCAAACAATATATGCATATCCTGTTATCCAAATAATTGATTATATAAAGTCAGCAAATATTCATATAAATGTAGATGCTGTAAAATTGAATATTAAAAAATTGCACAATAAAGCTAGTTTATTCTTGATCGATAAAGAAGTATATATAGGTGAAAAACTAACCATTGAGAATGAAGCCGTTTCACTTTTGGTGAAGCAATATGGAGCTAAATATAATTTATATTCAGCAGCAGTAGGTAATATCTTAGGAGTATCTAAAACCTCTGTATTTTTAGCTAGTATCGAAAGTACTGGCATGATTAATGAGCTAGTTTTAAAATTATTTTGTAATAATGAAGATAATAGTGATCGTCTTACTATAGTCAAATATAGGGAAGATGGTATGGAATATTTAAGAGATAAAAATGAGCATTGCTCTTCGGGATGTTACGGCACAGGAAGAAAGGAAAGCTTTGTATATAAATCTTACCCATCAACAGTGGCATTTACAGATGTTAAAGGAGCGGGATTAGCAGGGCTTGCAAATTATGCGGTAGCAAAAAGTGATTTACCAAATTTATTAGATCAGTTTAAAGATGGTAGCAATGCATTAGTGCCATATGATTTAAAGTCACAAGAGATAGAAAAGTTTAAACTATCTGCGATTGACATGATAAATAGTTTAAGGAAGGAAGGATATGAGATAAGATTGGATAATGCGTTTAATTTTGGAAATAAAGGTAATTTAGAAGCAAGTTTTTTAAGATATTTTTTTGAGCAATATAATCCTGGAATTTATAAAGTAAACACGCCAAGTCAATTGGCAATAAGTAGTAGTTATTGCACAGGTAGTTGTGCAAATAACGAAGGAACAGGATTCATTACAAGTAGTGGATTAATAGCTAATTATGTATTTGAAAGTATATTTGAGCTTCCAGGAGTGAGTAAAAAAGGAACAGCATATTTGTTGAAAGAGTTGGGATATAGCACAGATACTATAATACAAATATTAGCAGATCCGGATTACGAACATGAGGTATTAAAAAGAGCAATCTTTGATAAGCTAGGTAAAGCATATATATGGAATCATAAAAAGAATGATGATGAAGAATTTGATCAATTACTTAGAAATGCAGTTGAAGCTAAAAAGGATTTAGGGCTAATACCAGGAATAGAACTAACTCGGTGGCAGCAAAGTGAATTAGTAAATGCAATACTGTGGCCAGTAAAGGAAAATATAAATGGAATTGTGGTATGGTCACTCAGGCTATATGTTACAGAAGAAATACTTAAGGATGGCTATAGTAGTGCAACAATAGCACTTAAGGATACAAAGTTAATGATTGATGAAGATGTGTTTAATGGAGGGTTGATAGATTCCATTGGCAATACATTCATAGAGGCAAGAAATATTTATCAACTTAATCAAATAAGAGGAGAAGGAAGTTTAAGCATAGAAGCTAGAGGTAGTTTTATTATGGAGATGCTAGTAAAAGTAGTCGAACAATATACTAGTAATTCACATATGGTGAATTATATTCCATTGAATAAACCAGAAATAGATTTAACTGAGAGCTTTAAAGTCAATTCTAAAGGAAGTATAGGTATTAAGGGAGGAGAGATAAAAGCTGATAACATAGCAATAGAGTCTGAAGATAAGGTAATAGTCATTCCAGCTGCAATATATAATAAGTTATATTATTCATGGGATGATGGCTATAGTAGAACTGAGAGTTTAGAATATGAACTTGCTAAAATAATGGCCAGTGGAGATGTAAAAATAGTAAGCAATAATGGAAATTATTTATATTCACCGGTTATTGAAGCTGAGGGAGAATTTGAATTAGAAGCTAAGTTAGGAAAAAATGTAATAGAAGCGGTTGCAAATAAATATATCAGAGAAAGATATTCTGATGATAGTTGGTTCGTATTTAGTAGCGAGAGCTATTCTTATAGTAGCATCACGAACGTTATAAGGCCTATAATAAGTGCAGCTAAGAAAGTATTATTTGGATCATTAGAAGATACAGTAATAAGAGCTGCACTTATAACAACAAGCTCAATGGAGATTAAAACAGGATCAGGTGATGTTGTTGGATTGATAAGTTTATTACCTGGAAAAGATATAGCAATAAAAGAAGAAAGGGAAGAAAGTGACTATGTAATAAGAAGTAAGGAATATGTTGGAAAAGCAGTTACAGAGAGAATTATACCCACAATAATTCAGATAAATAATAACTGTAACGAGCTAGAAGATAAAGAAGGGAGAGTAAAAGCATTAGATGGAACGTGCGCAACATTTATAGGATATGGAAGTGGAGGATGGTTGCAACTTGCAAGTAGTGTTGAAGCTGAAAGAATAGAAATAAAAGCACCTAAGGGGATAAAGCTTGTAGCAGCTCCAAATTTAGATTTTAGTTATGCAGCAGTAGATAAAAAAGGAATAGGATTTGCATTTACTTCAAATTCAAGAGAGCAAAGTGTTGGGCTTGGAATTAAGATAAGTAAAAGTAGGGAAACCATATCGGAAGAAATACAAGGAATCTCAAGTTTAATAGGGCATTTTATAACACTCGATACAGATGAAACTATCTATACAGAAGGAGCATATATAAAGGCTGAGAAGAAATTAATAACAAGGTCAAAATTAGAAATACATGATGTGGTATATGATACTAAAACCCATAGCCAAAGGAAAGTAGAAGGGTTTTTGGGATTAAAATTAGGAATACAAAATAGCATTGCAGGACTCATAGAAAGTGGTAAAAGTATAGATAAAGGCTTAAGGCAAGGAGGGAAGGAAGGAGTAATTAACACAGCATTTGCGGCATGGGATGCATATAATACACTGATGGGACTTGCAGCAGGAGGTGGATTATTCCAAGGAGGAGTGTGGATAAGCGCAAGTTACCAAGAAAGTAGCAGTGAATTAGACAGCAGAATAGTGAGATTTACTAAAATAGAAGTGGGACACGAAGAGGACGGGAAGTTAAAAGAAGGTACATATGAAAGCACAAGTGAAGAGCTGAGATTAAAATCAACACAGATACAGGCATATGATGCATATTTCAATACAAATAAGCTGACCATTGAGACGGCAAGTAATGAAATGCATAGTAGATCACAAGGTGGTGGAATAAATATACAAGTTGGAATGAGTGGAACTATTGGCTCAAGTGTAAGTGGCAATACGGGAAAACTAAGTAATGATGAGATTATACCAATGAATGCTCACATACATGTAACAAATAGATTAGAGTTAAAAGTAAATGGACATGCAGATATAAGGGGAGCATCAATTACAGCAACATCACTTGAGGCAAGCTTTGAGAGTTTGATACTAGAATCCGTAAAAGAGCTAGAAGAAAGCAGTGGGAAAAGTTTTGGATTATCAACAGGATGGGGTAAAAAGGTATCACATTCATTAGGTGGATCATTTGAGCTAAGTAATGGCAAGAGAAATGTAGTAGGAAAACTAACAGAGCTTATTGGGTATAAGGATGCAACTGTGATAGTGGCACATGCGCTTGAGTTAAACGGAGCAATGATAGCAAATGCTCAAATTGGTGATGATGGTAAGTATACAGATTTGGGTAATTTAGTACTTACAGTCGGTGAGTTATTTGTCAAACATGTATATGACAGTGATGAGGGATACACGCTTGGAGCAAGTATAGATTATATTACTGGTAATAAGGGAAGTGATGGCAAGATAAGTAAGTACGGAGTGGTGTTTGGAGGAAGGAATGGAGATGGCTATACATTTGCAACAATTGGTAAGGGAGAAGTTAGGTGTACAGAGAGTGGTATTGGTAAAGTATGTGAGATAGAAAAAGCAAATAGAGATGTAAGTAAAACTAGTAGCTTTGATTATGAGTATAAAATAGAAACAATAAGAGCAAAGTTTAGCGCACTTGATGAGGAGACAAAGAAAAAGGCAATAGAAAACCTAAAATCTGGAAAGTTCTTTGAGAACATTGCAACAAGTTTTATGAATGCTGTTGGTGAGGTAAAGGATGCACTAGGTAATATTTTGCCAAATAAAGATGATGCTATTCATGATGTGATAAACAACAAGCAATATACTGAGGATCATGCTCAGTCTAAAACTCAGAAAAATACTGAAGATACAACAAAAAATTTATCTATATTGGAGGATATAGATAAGCAACTTATAGAGAAGCATCCAAATTTAAAAGACGATGAATATATAAGGCTAGCAACTGTAAAATTAGCATATGATTTAGAAAAAAATAATTTAATACTGAATAGGAAAGACGGAATAGAAGTAGCACTTGTTGCAGTAAATAAATACCTAGAAGAAAATCCAATAATAAGACCAGCAGCATTACCATTGGTAGTTATGGGGATTGGTCAAGCAATAAGAGCTTGCGCAATGAATCCTGCATGTGTAAAAACTGTTATGGAGATTTCTATAGGAGCCGCTGCATTATTTGGAATGAAATTTACAGCAGATAAACTTAACGATGAATCATACAAATCTATTAAAAGTGATGATTCTAATGATCAAAATAAGCAAAACATAAAGCAACAATCAGGAAGTGCTGCAGCTGCCGGTGCTCCAGACCCTGATGATGACTTTGATCCTGATGATTATAAAAAGGAATGGAAAGTAGAAAAATATGATGATGTTAAATATAGCGATAAATATGGGGCTAAATATTATCGTGATCCAAAAGCTGTAAGTGAAAATGGTAACAGACTTTGGTGGAGTAAAGATACAGCTAAGCATAGTGGTGCATCTCAAGGTAAGAGCCCATCTACATGGAAAGTTTTTGAACAAACAAAGGATGGCTTGAAGCACTATAAAGATGCTGATAAGTATGGGCAGTTTATTAAGGATAAACACAAAGGGCCAGTGGGAAAATTAGTAGAATGGAAAGATTTAAGGGGTGTCCATGAGCCAAAAATTTTTAAAGGTAAGTAATATGCAATATTGCTGTAATAATTTTGAGTATTATATAAAAAAGGGGATAGAGTTAGAATATGAAGCTATTACTAGATCATATCATATGAGGTTAGAAGATGATGAGCATATGTGTACTAGGCAGGAGATATATTATTGTCCTTGGTGTGGCAGCAAACTACCCACTAATTTAAATATGACTTGGTCTTCTGTCTTAAGAGAAGAATATGGGATTAGAGATCCTATATTACATGAATATGAAGATGGGAGCACTGTCGGCGGCACACAACCTGTGCCACCAGAATTTAAAACAGATGAATGGTGGAAGAAACGTGGGTTGTAAAAATATACAAAAAACCCTATTAGAGGTAAATAATATGAAATATTGCTGCAGTAATTTTATAGTGGACTGAAAAATCAAGACAAAATTTTGAGAATTTTGCTTCCTATATAGTGGACTGAAAAAGTCAGACAACAAAAAGAGTAGTTTTATTTCCTAAAAGATATAAAAATATAAATAAAAAATAAGAAGTATGAGTAAAAAAGAAAAAAGAAATTTTAGCGCTGAACAAAA
>NZ_JAJBJD010000045.1 GCF_021811875.1 Candidatus Bandiella numerosa
CCAAAGAGAGAATTTTCAAAAAGCTAAATTTATTTGGGATGAAGCTATCCAAGAGATAGCTGCTGCCTAAAATTTAAGGGTCAGGGTTGTGTTGCGGCCATATTTCCATTAACTTGACGGTGCCAGTAAATCTTGCAACTCGCCATTTTTATACATATCTTGCACTATATCACAACCTCCTACAAATTCTTGGTTAATATACAGTTGTGGGATGGTAGGCCAATCAGAATACTCTTTTATACCTTGTCTCATCTCATCGTTATCTAATACATTTATTCCTAAAAATTCAACTCCTGAAATATTTAAAATATTGACAACAGCTGCAGAAAATCCACACATTGGTATTTCTGGCGTACCCTTCATAAATAATACGATTCTATTTTCTTCAATAATTTTTTTAATTTGATTATGTATATCTTGATTCATGGTTTATAGATTATTTTGTTTGAAAAGTTTGTATAGAAAGTGCATGTAAATCAGTTCCCAAACAGTCTTTGAGAACTTTATGCACTAGTTTATGTTGCTCTACTCTAGAAAGAGTATTAAATTTTTCAGATGTTATTTTAACGTTGTAGTGATTGTTGTCACCAACCGTATCCACTAACTCAATTTTAGAATTCGGAAATCCTCGTAAAATTGTTTCATATAAAACATCATAATTAATCGGCATATTATTTCGCTCTTTCTAAGTATTTTAATTCTTTAATATCCACAATTACCTTATCTCCCATATTTATAAAAGGTGGTACCATAATTCTTGCCCCATTTTCTAATATAGCTGGTTTATATGATGATGCAGAGGTTTGACCCTTTACTACTGGCTCACATTCTTTGATTGTTACCTCAGCTGATGAAGGTAAATGTGCGAGTAACGGCTCATTATTATACATTTCCAAAGTTATCTCCATGCTTTCTTCTAAAAATGGAAGTTGATCGCCGACTAGAGCTTTATCTATACTTTTTTGTTCAAAATTTTCCTGATCCATCAATATTAAAAAATTACCTTCTTCATATAAAAATTGATACCGTTGCTGATCCAATCTTACTCTCTCAACATCTTCACTACTTCTGAATCTATGATTAATTTTGGTGCCAGTTTTTATATCCTTTGTTTCCAATTGAATATAGGCACCTCCCTTACCTGGTTGAGTATGCATAGTTTTTAATACTACTAAGTACTTGTTATCATGGGAGATAACATTACCTACTTTTATATCATTAGCACTAATTTTCATTTTTTTAAGACCTAAAATATTTGTTTGTAACAGTACAATACATTGTTCTACTGCCTTATTACTGGTTTTTTAATTATTGATAGCATTATAGAGCAAAATATAAAGAGAATAATTATTAATATTGAAATGTAATTTGAGAAATGAATGCCGAAAAAACTTAAAACCATTTTTAGTCCTACGTATATCAGCATGTAACCAACTCCATGCTTTAAATATCTATAATCTTGGACAGCATTTGACATAACAAAATACATAGACCTTAATCCTAAAATAGCTAAAATATTCGAACTAAATGCAATAAATGGCTCTTTAGTTATTGCAAGTACAGCTGGGACCGAATCTAAAGCAAATATGATATCAGCTTTTTCTATAACTAAAAGAGAGAGTGCAAGCGGGGTAATGAAAAATTTATTATCCTTACGAAAAAATAATTCACCATTTTTAGAGTTATCACTATAATTAAAGTGTTTTTTTACAAATTTCAAAATCATATTATTATCAAATGAATTTGATTTAGCTCCACCCATAAGTGGTAATTTATAACCACTATACATGAGTAATAGCCCAAATGGCAAAAATATCCACTCAAACATATGAATAACATATATGCCAAATGTAATCATAATAAATCTAAAGATTACAGCACTTAAAACGCCAATAAATAATACTTTATGCTGATGCTTATCCTCAATATTAAAATATTTAAATATCAGTATAAAAACAAAAACATTATCGATACTAAGCGATAATTCTATACTGTAGGCCGTTATATATTCCACAGCCATATCAATTCCAGCGTGAAGATATATCAAAACTCCCACTGACACCGCCAGCGCTATCCAAAGTATTGATAAATGTATCGCGCTTTTAACACTAATTTTTTTTGAATTCCTAAGTGAAACCCCAAGATCAACGAAAACTGCTATAAATACAACTATTATTAAAAAAATCCAACTATAATTTGGGAACATAAAAGATGCTAGTTACAAACCATTAATTTATCTATATCAATATAGTATTTATAACTAGCTTATGCCAATATTATTTAGAACCTTTGTCTTTTTCATCATTTACTTCTTCATATTCAGCATCAACAACTTTTTCACCTTCATTGCTGTCATTGCCACCATTCGTTGAAGCGTTATCCCCATTAGGTGGTTGTTGCTCATTACCATAAACATGTTGCCCAATTTTCATTGATGCTTGAGTTAGGCTCTCAACTTTACTATTTATTTCACCAACATTTTCTGAATCCATAATAGATCTTAAATCCTTGATAATATTTTCAACTTCTTCCTTGTCTGTGGATGAAATTTTATCGCCATATTCTTTCAAACTTTTTTCTGTGGAGTGTATCAAAGAATCAGCCTTATTTCTTGCCTCGACTAAAGCTTTTTTCTCCTCGTCCTTGCTGGCATTTTCTTCTGCATCTTTAACCATTTGCGCAATTTCTGCATCAGATAAACCACCGGAAGATTGTATAGTAATTTTTTGCTCCTTACCGGTTCCTTTATCTTTTGCTGATACATGAAGTATGCCGTTTGCATCAACATCAAATGTTACTTCAATTTGTGGCAAGCCTCTAGGAGATGGCGCTATGCCTTCAAGATTAAATTGTCCTAATAACTTATTATCAGCTGCCATTTTTCTTTCACCTTGAAACACTCTGATTGTAACAGCGGATTGATTATCTTCTGCAGTTGAGAATGTCTGGCTTTTCTTGGTCGGTATAGTACTATTTCTCTCAATAAGAGGCGTTAACACCCCACCAAGCGTTTCAATACCAATAGTAAGAGGCGTTACATCAAGTAAAACCACATCTTTCATATCGCCACTTAGTACAGCACCTTGGATAGCAGCGCCAATTGCTACAACTTCATCAGGATTAACGCCTTTATGTGGCTCTTTTCCAAAAAATTCCTTCACTTTTTGAATAACTTTAGGCATTCTGGTCATGCCCCCAACCAATACTACATCATCAATATCTGAAGCAGAAATGCCTGCATCTTTTAAAGCAGCCTTACATGGCTCAATAGTTCTTGTTATTAAATCTTCCACTAAGCTTTCAAATTTAGCCCTTGTTATTTTAATGTTCAAGTGCTTTGGACCTGATGAATCTGCTGTGATATATGGTAAATTAACATCAGTCTCCATTGAATTAGAAAGTTCGATTTTTGCTTTTTCTGCTGCTTCTTTTAATCTTTGAAGTGCCAAAGGATCTTTCATTAAATCCATCCCATCAGTCTTCTTAAATTCATCACATAAGTATTGCAATACTTTTAGATCAAAATCTTCACCACCTAAGAATGTATCACCATTTGTTGATTTTACTTCAAATATTCCATCACCAATCTCAAGTATCGAAACATCAAATGTACCTCCGCCAAGATCATATACAGCAATAACTTTACTTTCAGATTTATCAAGACCATATGCAAGCGCTGCGGCTGTAGGCTCGTTAATAATCCTAAGAACCTCCAATCCTGCAATTTTACCGGCATCCTTTGTAGCTTGCCTTTGTGAATCGTTGAAATGAGCAGGCACTGTAATGACAGCTTTTGTCACTTTTTCTCCTAGGTAACTTTCAGCTGTTTCCTTCATTTTTTCAAGGATCATCGCGCTAATTTGGCTTGGAGCATAATCTTTATCGCCAATTTTGACCCAAGCATCATTATTCTTAGCTTGTATTATTGAATAAGATGCCTTTTTTGCTAATTCCTTAGTTTTAGGGTCTGAGAAAGTGCTTCCTATGAGCCTCTTTACTGCAAAAACAGTATTTTTTGCATTAGTCACAGCTTGCCTTTTAGCTGGCTGACCGACTAACTTTTCACCTTTTTCAGTAAACGCAACAATTGAAGGAGTTGTTCTCATTCCTTCTGAATTTTCTATAACTTTAGGATTCTTACCATCCATTATTGCTACACATGAATTTGTAGTCCCCAAGTCTATGCCAATTGTCTTACTCATCTTATTAAAATATTTGTTACTTTAGAACTTATATAATAACAATTTTTTTTAACACAAGATTACTTCGCAATTTTTTTATTACTTTTTTCTATTATTGCTAATAACACAAAGCCTATAATTGCGACAATCAGACTGATCGGTAAGACTAAAAGTGCATCACGGAAATTTTCTACGCTATATACAGGACTACCTTGCATGTTTTTATCTCCATCCCAAAAATAATGCAATAACACACCAATAGCTCTATGAGAAACATATCCAAAGCCCATCATTAGCATATTTGCAATAGCTGAAATAAAGGTAGCATGTTTAACATGAACAAGGGCAATAGATTTTGCTATTAAAACTATTTGATAAGCACAGAAAATTCCTATTATAAAAAATACCCACTTTAAAAAACTAACATTCGCAACTACTCCGGTTAATAGCAATGCTAAACATAATAGCATAGCAGCGCCACTAGCTAGTAATATTCCATAATAAGATTTCGTTTTTTCAAATATATAGCCCATTACTACAAGACCAACAGCCATTCCTATATAAACTAATTGTGTTATGTCACCAGCTTCTTCATTAGTAAGCTTATAGGTTGTTTTTAAATAAGGGTTACTCCATGCATCTGCAAATCCTTCGAATGGGCCTATCATCAAACCACCTAAAACGCCTACAAGTAATACTATTTTATTAGAAAACAAATATTTAAAATCATGCATTACTATTGCAAAGCTAAATTTTTCTTCTGATTTAGTATTTGGTATTGCAAAATAACTGAAGACAACTAATGCTAGACCAACATATATTATATAGTTTAGTGCCTCTTGCCATCCTATGTAGGAAATAAGCCTAGCTAAAGGCCCACTACCAAATACTGCTCCTAGCAACCCGATTGTTATCATCCATCCTAACATTTTTGGAAATTTTTCTTCTCCAAAACCTAAGCGCAATAATTTAAACGCACCAACAGCTACTGCCGAGGAGCCAATACCTATTAATAATCTACCATATGTTGCAATCGCTAAATCATCCATATACGCAAGCGGTGCAAATCCTACTACAGCTAAAAGTATACATAATGGGATTATTTTCTTAGCATTAAAATGATCTAAAAGTATGCCAAGTGGTATATGCATCGCAACATATCCTATGTAATATATACCAGCAAAATGACCTATCTCATTCGCATTTACGTGATATTTGTCCATTATATCATCCATTACGATATTGGGAAAAATTCTTTGCACAAACTGATATGCATAGAAAAAAGTTAGTGCTAACCATGTAGACCAGGCAACTAGTATGGAAGACATTTGAATTTCATTATTTGTTTATAACTGCAGAATACTAAGTGTTTTTTATGAAATTACAAGTATTTTCTTTACTTTTAGGACGTTAGTTGCTAGCTATTTAGTAAAAAGTTTGTCTAAAGTAATGAAATATTCAGAGATTAAAATCGGCGAAAATTGCCCAAATGAAGTAAATACAGTTATTGAAATCTCAATGAATTCAGGCCCAATAAAATATGAGTTTGATAAAAAAATAGAAGCAATGGTTGTTGATAGATTTATGCAATCAAGTATGCAATATCCATGTAATTACGGATTTATTCCCCATACTTTGTCAGGCGATGGAGACCCAGTTGACGTATTAGTATATACCAATTACCCAATTGCAATTAAATCTGTTATAGCTGTCAAATCAATAGGAGTGTTGCTTACTGAAGATGAAAAAGGGCTAGATGAGAAGATATTGGCTGTACCAACCAATAAAATTGACCCATATTTCAAAAACATCAATAACTACACAGATTTGCCAGAAATTTTAATTAAAAAAATTGCCCATTTTTTTGAAAGGTATAAGGATTTAGAAAGTGAAAAGTGGGTTAAGGTTAATGGCTGGAAAGATTTTGATTATGCACGCAAGATAATTCAAGTCTCAATTGATAGGTATAATAACGAAAAAAATCAATAAGTTGCGTTGTATATGTCAAAATATAAAATCATTTCTTTTTACAAATTCATAAATTTAGAGAATGCTCAATCCTTAAAAACTGAATTGCTTGCTTTTTGCAATCAATACTGCATCAAAGGCACCATTATAATAGCTACTGAAGGAATAAATGCAACTTTATCTGCCGATACGAGCTCGATAGATAAATTTTGCGATTACTTAAAGGAGTTTAATTTTTTTAGAGATGTGAAGTTTAAAATAAGTTTTGCTGGAATTTTGCCATTTAAAAAGATGAAGGTGAAAATAAAAAAGGAGATAGTGACATTTGATGTAGAGGAATTAGATCTGTCTCAAAAAGGTGATTATCTAACCCCTAAGGAGTGGGATGAACTTATGAAAAAAGATGATACCATAGTCATTGATACTAGGAATTATTATGAATACGCAATGGGAACTTTTAAAGGTGCAATTAATCCTCATATTCACCATTTTACCGAACTCCCAAAATGGCTAAAAGGTAATCTCAAAGAGGGTGATAAGAAGAAAAATATAGCAATGTTTTGCACTGGCGGGATAAGATGTGAAAAATCCACTGCGTATTTAAAACAACTAGGTTTTGAAAATGTATACCATTTAAAGGATGGAATAATCAGATACTTAGAAGATAATCAAAAAAATCCAAATTCAACTTGGCAAGGTGAGTGTTTTGTTTTTGATGATAGAATCACTTATTAAAACTTTTAACCCCTTAAGATTGCCTTGCCCTGCTTATTTCATAATTTCATAACGTCAGCATAATGATTTACTCAATTCTTTACTTAGTAAGGTCATGCCCTCTATAAACTTTTCTTTTTGAGCATCATGATGATTATAGAAAGCCAAAAATTTTGGAAATTCACTGTATACGCATATATTCATAACTATTCTATGAGCATAAATTTCTTTTAGTTGCTTAAATGGCACCATCATGTATCTTGAAAAAGCAAGAATAAATACTTGTAAATAAGTTGTTATGAGATTAGCTATTTTATAACGGCTGGAAGGAGTGATTCTGAGGCGTCGTCAAGGCATTAAGCCTGGTAACT
>NZ_JAJBJD010000046.1 GCF_021811875.1 Candidatus Bandiella numerosa
AAAAATTGCAAAATTAAATTATTTCGTATCCATCCTTTGTGTCGATGATCTTGTAACCTTGCTCCTCTATTTGCATCCTAATTTTATCAGCCTCTTCCCATTTTTTATCTGATTTGAGTTTTTTCCTCTCTTCTGCAAGATTAAATTATTTCGTATCCATCCTTTGTGTCGATGATCTTGTAACCTTGCTCCTCTATTTGCATCCTAATTTTATCAGCCTCTTCCCATTTTTTATCTGCTTTGAATTTTTTCCTCTCTTCTGCAAGCTTTATAATTTCTGGAGTTAATTGGATTTCTCCAGACTTCTCCTCAAGATTAAGTCCTAAAAAGTCACAACAATTAAGCATATCTATAGCATAATTTTCATCCCCTTCTTGCGCTTTGCTTGATAATTTATGAATGAAGGAAAGTGCAAGAGGTGTGTTTAAATCATCTGCTATATATGATAAAAATTCATCTGGTATCTTTTTTGAATTTGCATCAAATTTCTCACTATACTTTTGGATAGATTTTTGAAATTTAGTTATGCTTTTTTGTGAATCTTCTAATGCTTTTTGATTAAAATCCAGTGGTCTTCTATAATGTGAGGTTAAGTAAAAATACCTCAACGCCATTCCACCAATTCCTCTATCTAACAGCTCTTTAACGGTTATGAAATTTCCAAGGCTTTTGCTCATCTTATCGCCTTCTACTGTCAAAAATCCATTGTGAACCCAGTACTTTGCAAATTTGTTATTTTTTGATTCACAAATACTTTGAGCTATTTCGTTTTCATGGTGAGGGAAAATTAAATCAGCACCTCCTCCGTGAATATCAAAACTATTACCCAAATATTTTTTACTCATAACAGAGCACTCAATATGCCAACCAGGCCTTCCATCGCCCCATGGGCTAGAAAAAAACATTTTTTCATGTTGTTTTTTTGGCTTCCATAACACAAAATCCATTGGATTTTTCTTTAACTCCGAAATCTCAATCCTTGCACCAATATCTTGATCATCAATTTTCCTTTTTGAAAGCCTACCATAATCACTATAGCTATCGATGTCAAAATATACGTGCCCATCACTAACGTAGGCATGGCCTAGCTCTATAAGCCTTGTTATCATAGATATCATCTCGGGAATATTTTCTGTAGCTTTAGGCTCTTGATTAGGAATTAAGCAATTTAGATGGCCTAAATCTTCATGAAAATATTGTGTTATTCTTGTTGTTAATGACTCTATATTTTCATTATTTTTATTTGCAGCGTCAATTATCTTATCATCGACATCAGTTATATTTCTTACATAGGTAACCTTAGAATATGCATTTCTCAATAACCTAAATAATAGATCAAAAATCACGGATGACCTGGCATTACCGATATGTGGCCTATCATAAACAGTAGGACCACATACATACATCTTAATGTCACTTTTATCAATAGGGATAAACTCTTCTTTTTTACCAGAGAGTGTATTTGTTAAAAAAATTTTCAATTTCAAAATTATAAATGAATTGGTTTAAAATATGCAGCAAGAGAGGCCTCTTTTATCGCTTCATTTAATGTTGGATGTGGATTGCAAATCCTTGCTAAATCTTCTGATGCCGCCTTAAATTCCATAGCAACTGTTACCTCGGCAATTAATTCCCCTGCTGCATCACCAATAATATGAACACCTAAAATTTGGTCAGTTTTTTTACATGCAATAATCTTAACAAAACCGTCTGTCTCACCGGAAGTTCTGGCTCTGCTATTAGCAAGAAATGGAAATTTGCCAATTTTGTATTCAACATTATTATTTTTTAATTCATCCTCAGTTTTGCCAACAGAAGCAATTTCTGGATGCGTATAAACTACACCAGGTATGGTATCATAATTGACATGTCCATGTTGCCCATCAATAATTTCAGCCACAACAACACCTTCATCAGATGCCTTATGTGCAAGCATTGGTCCAGCAATAACGTCTCCTATTGCATAAATATTTGAAATATTCGTCTTAAATTGCCCATTTACTATAATTTTACCCTTTTCATCTAATTTGATGCCGATTTTACCTAAATTCAATGATTCTGTATTGGGTTTTCTACCAACAGCCACCAAAACAACATCGCAATCAACTTTCTCTGAATTATCACCAGATATTGACGTAACCTCAACTTCCACCTTACCGTTCTTAATTTGAGCTGAAGTTACTTTGGAAGAAAGTTTAAAGGTCAATCCCTGCTTTTCAAATATTTTTTTTGCTTCTTTTCTTATATCACTGTCAAAGCCAAATAGGATGTTGTCTGCAAATTCTACAACTTCAACTTTAGCGCCAAGTCTTGACCATACTGAACCTAGCTCAAGCCCAATTACTCCACCCCCTATTACAATCATTTTCTTAGGAACTTTTTTGAGAGATAACGCACCATCTGAAGTAACTATTTTTTCTTCATCAATTTTGATATTTGGCAAAGTCACTGGAACAGAACCTGTTGCAATTATTATGTTATCTGCTTCTAATAATTTATTTTCACCACTATTTAAAGCCACAGATATTTTATTATTTGACTCAAATTTGCCAAGCCCATTAAAATAATCAACTTTATTTTTTTTGAATAGACCAGCTATACCTTGCCCCAAACCAGAAACTGTTGAATCCTTAGTTTTCATTATTTTATCTAATGAAAAACTAATTTCCTTACATTCTATTCCCCTTGAAGCAAAATTATGCTTTGCATCATGATACTTATGGGTTGTATTTAATAGTGACTTCGATGGTATGCACCCAACATTTAGACATGTACCACCTATAAATTGCTTGTTATCTACACATGCAACTTTTTTACCAAGCTGAGCAGCCTTAATAGCAGCAACATATCCACCTGGGCCACCACCTATAACTAAAACATCATACTTTTCCATAATACAAAACTCTTAATATCTTAATAATTTACTATAATCCAAACAAAAGCTTCTCAGGCGTTTCCACCATTTCTTTTATTCTCTTTAAAAATGTAACAGCCTCGCCTCCATCTATTACCCTATGATCATACGAAAGAGCTATGTACATCATAGGACGTATGACAACCTGCCCTGAAACAGCAATTGGTCTTTCTACTATATTGTGCATGCCAAGTATACCAGATTGAGGTGGGTTAATTATTGGAGTAGACAGTAAAGAACCATATATTCCACCATTTGTAATACTAAACGTTCCACCTTGCATGTCGCTCATTGCAAGTTTACCTTCTCTGGCTTTTTTACCAAGGTTCACAATATTTTTTTCAATATCTGTATGATTCATTTTATCGGCATTTTTAACAACTGGAACAACAAGTCCCTGCTCTGTTCCAACAGCCACGCCTATATTATAATAATTCTTATAAACCAAATACTCTCCATCTATTTCAGCATTGACCGCTGGTATTTCCTTTAAAGCAACAACTGTAGCTTTAACGAAAAATGACATAAATCCGAGTTTCACGCCATGCTTCTCTTTAAATGCATCTTGATAATCTTTTCTGCATTTCATAACTGCCGACATATCCACTTCATTAAAAGTTGATAATATTGCAGCAGTGTTTTGAGAGTCTTTAAGCCTTTTAGCAATTGTTTGTCTCAACCTGGTCATTTTTATTCTTTCCTCAAGTTGCTCATGAGGTTGAGAAATTGCTGAGCTTTCAATCTGAGGATTTGATATCGCAGATAGAACATCACCTTTGGTAACACGCCCATCTTTTCCTGTAGTATTGGCTATATTTTGCAAATTATGCTCTGATGCAATTTTACTGGCAGCTGGAGAAAAAACTTGATCCTTAGTAATCTGTGGCTGTTTGTGTTGAGCATCTTTAACGTCTTTAGTGGCTTCATTTGTAGCTGCCTTAATATTTTTTTGTATTTCTGCAACTCCTCTTTCTTCAAGAGAACCTAAAGTATCACCTACCGCTACTACATCTCCTTCATTAAATTTAATTTCATTAATAATTCCTGAAGCAGGAGCATTCACTTCTAGTGTTATTTTATCAGTTTCCAGCTCTAATAAAATTTCATCAACTTTAATTTGCTCTCCAACTTTTTTGTGCCATTTTGCCACAGTAGCTTCTGTAACTGACTCTCCCAACGATGGAACTATAATATTAACTGCCATAATTTTTAACTCCTATTATTCAAATGCTTTTTTCAAAAATTTATTTAATTCTTCAAGATGCAATTTCATATATCCTGCTGCAGGAGATGCTGATTCATCTCTACCAACATACTTCACCTCTAATTTATTGCCAATCTCTTTTAATACTTCTTCAAATTTTGGTTTAATGTATTGCCACGCTCCCATATTTTTGTGTTCTTCTTGGCACCAAATAATTTGTCTAATATTTTTATATTTACCAAGCTGCTGGATTATCTCCTTTTTAGGATATGGATAAAGCTCTTCTAATCTGATCAAAGCAACTTTATTTTCATTGCGTCTTTCTCTTTCTTCAAACAAATCATAATAAACTTTACCACTGCAAAATATCAGCTTCTCTATCTTATTAGAGTCTCTCATGTCATCTTCTATTAAAGATTTAAACTGCGTGCCCTCAGCAAAATCCACTAATTTAGAAACTGCTAATTTATGCCTTAATAATGATTTTGGAGTCATAATTACTAAAGGGTTCCTATATGTCCTCAAAGCTTGCCTTCTAAGCAAATGGAAAATTGATGCAGGCGTCGTGCAATTTGCAACTGTGATATTATTATTTGCACTGAGTTGCAAAAATCTTTCAAGCCTTGCAGAGCTGTGCTCCGGCCCTTGACCCTCATATCCATGTGGCAAAAGTAGAACAAGTCCACTCATCCTCAGCCACTTAGCCTTACCTGAAACTAAATATTGATCGATAATCATTTGAGCACCATTTGCAAAATCACCAAATTGCGCCTCCCAAATGACTAACGTTTTAGGATTAGAATAGCTGTAACCATATTCAAATCCCATTACTGCTAATTCAGACAAAATACTATTATGAATCTCAAATTTACCACTTTGATCATTGCCCAGATTATTTAATGAGATATATTTTTGTTCACTTTCTTGATCTACTAAAACCGCATGGCGATGAGAAAAAGTGCCTCTTTCAACATCCTCACCAGTAAATCTGATATTATACCCTTCTTTTAATAGCGATGCATAAGCCATTGTTTCTCCCATTCCCCAATCTATATCATCACCTGTATCAAACATTTGCTTTCTACTACTGAGTAGCCTCTCAACCTTTTTATTTAACTTGAAATCATGAGGTATATTTGTTAAAGGATCGCTTAAATTTTTTAGTTCTTTGGATTTTACGCCAGTAACAACATTTTTATTATCATCAGTTAAAAATTCATCAAAGCCCTTCCAATCATTTTTAAGCCAATCAGCACTCTGAGGTTTATAACTATCCGATAATTCAAATTCTTTGTCTAAAAACTCCTTAAAAACTTCCTTATTTTGCTGAATTGTATCTTTATCAATACTACCTTGACTTAATAATTTAAGACTATAAATCTCAGAAGGACTTTTGTGCTTATGAATAATGTCATACATCCTAGGCTGAGTGAACATCGGTTCATCACCTTCATTATGTCCATATTTTCTATAACAAACTATATCAACAAACACGTCTTTTTTAAATTTAGACCGGTATTTTGCAGCAATCGCACTAACATATGCAATAGCTTCAGGATCATCTCCATTAACATGGAAAATTGGAGCGCCTACCATTTTAGCTATATCTGTGCAATATCTTGAGGATTTGGCATCTGAAGAATTAGTGGTAAATCCAATTTGATTATTCGTTATTATGTGTATAGTTCCACCCGTACCATATGCTTTTGTTCCACCCAAAGCCAATGATTCCATTACAGAACCTTGTCCACAAAAAGCAGCATCTCCATGAAGCAAGATTCCCAATACTTCGCTTCTATCTTTATCACCAATTAAATCTTGTTTAGCTCGTACTCTCCCCATAACCACAGAATTTACCAGCTCTAAGTGAGATGGGTTAGGCGTTAACGTTAAATGCATGTCTTTTTGATTAACTTTAATATCTGAAGATATCCCAACATGATATTTAACATCACCAGGCAGATTGAGGTTATCTGGTATAAAAATACCTCCCTTAAATTCAGAAAAAACAACATGGTAGGGCTTTTTTATAACTTTTGTCAAAACACTCAGCCTCCCCCTATGAGCCATTCCTAAAACTATCTCTTTAATACCACTACATGCAGAAATTTGTATTATCTCTTCAATTGCCGTAATAGTACCTTCACCACCTTCAATCGAAAAACGTTTTGCACCTGGAAACTTTACATGAAGATATTCTTCAAACATCCCAACTTTTACCAAACTATCTAAAATTTCAGCTTGCTTATTTTTATCAAAATTTATAACACCTATATCATTTTCAATTTCAGTTCTCAACCACTCCCTCTCCTCATAATTATCAATCTGGATAAACTCTACACCAAACCGTCCACTATAGGTATTTACAAGATTTTGGTAGAGAGTTTTTAATAGCATTTCTTGTTGACCAAAAGCTCCATCTACGTATACTTGTTGCCCTAATTCTTCTTCCTTAATGCCATAATTCCTATAATCAAGTTCTTTAGGAAAATTTTTATTAGTTAAGCCTAAAGGATCTAATTTTACAGCCATATGCCCATATGATCTAAAAGCATCTATTAACTTTGCTATTTTTAATGAAATATTACTAATTTTACTTGGACTGTCTTTTTCTTTTTTGACATCAATGTCTATTTTTTCTTGGTATCCTATAATTTTATTGCACCTTTTTTTCCAGCTTGGTCCTGAAAAAAAATCTTTAAAGTCATTATTATTTTCTTCTGATTCTGAAAAATATTTTCTCCAACTTTCATCAACTGAGTTTGGATTTTTCAAATACTCATTGTATAGCTCTTCTATAAACAAAGCATTTTGAGAGAAAAAAGAGGAATCAGAAGGATTCATTTATCGTCGTAATATTACCAAAATTTAACTAAGTATTACTCCTATCACCACTAAAAATCAAGCCTGTTATAAATATTTAATCTGCGCTACACAGCAAGAAATAGTATATTTATAAATTTATATAAATGATAAAGCGTATTTTAATTAGCGCAATAATTATTCAATTAAGGTAGGGAGGCTTTAATCATCCCCTCTCTGCAATGAAATTTACACTATTAAAGACCATTGCATAATAGGCAGA
>NZ_JAJBJD010000168.1 GCF_021811875.1 Candidatus Bandiella numerosa
ACTCTTCTCTATACGTTCTTCTGCTTCTCTTACTAAAAATGACATTTTGCCTCCTCTTTCGTATGTACTTATCTTTTCATTCTATCATATATGTTTCTTTCTGCCTATTATGCAATGGTCTTTTTAATATTACTTAATCATTTGTGCTTTAATAAAATTAAAAATGGAAAGCTATTTTCTTCCAAACTGAATGTTGTGACCTAGGTCTTTGGAGCAAATACTTTTTCTCTTATCAATGAAGTTAGACTGGACATTGATGCAATCTAATAATGAATATAAAACTGTACTTTGATCTACTTTTTTATTTGCATTAGTTTGGGCTATTTCCATATTTCTTTTAATCATAGGGTCACTTTTTAATAAATTATCCGAAAACCACAAAAGATATGGAACATGAACTTGCTCTTTTGGAGCTTTACTATATTCATAACTGTGAAGATAAATTCCGTTCTCACCAAGTGATTCTCCGTGATCAGAGATGTAAACGAGCATAGCTTTGTATGGTTTTAATTCATTGATCATTTCACTTAAAACATAATCTGTATAAAGTATTGAATTATCGTAAGAATTACCACTTTCTTCCTTGTATTCACAAGAATTTCTTTGAAAAATTCTTTTAAGAATGGAAGAATTGTTTACATCAGTGCAGGTTGGTGCAAACTTTCTAAAGCCCTCTGGATATCTATCATCATACGTTCTATGACTGCCTTGAGTATGCAGTACAATAAATTGATTACTAGAGTTATTTTGAGCTAATAAATTATGCATATAACTTACTAGATTTTCATCTTTGATATTGTAATTATTATTTTGCAAAAGAATTTCCTTAGTTATTAACTCATTAGCCTCAGATGCAACGCTGTTTATATCATCAACAAACGATTGCAAACTTACCCACCAACTTTTAAAATCCAGTTTATTAAAGACTGAAATAACGGTATTTTCGTTGGCTAAAGAATGTATTTTAAAAATATTTTTTATCCCCATTATGGTATACGTTGCAAGAGAATAAGCATCTTTAAAGCTAACTAAATTACTTTCTTCTTCTAATTTGGGTGTTGTATTGCGACTATACCCATTAATACCAAATCTATCACTTCTTGCTGATTCTCCTATAACTAGTACCACTTTTATACCATTTTCCTTCAAATTAAATGTATATTTACCAAATACATCTTCTTTCTCTCCATTTCTGAATTTATTATGCTTAAAATATGTTTTTACAGTAACCACAAGATTTGAGGGATATAAGTTAACTGCAGTCATATGTTGCAAAAAAACTATTGGATTAATTCCCTTTACAAACAGCATGGGCGTATAAAAGATTGAAGCTCCAATGAAAGCAATTAATAACGTTGATATAGATTTATTTTTAATCCCAATTTTCAATGATTTTGCTTGTAGCAGTATCATTATACTCGGAATTAACCAAAAAACTACTATCCAAAGAATTAATTTATAATCAACAAATGTAATTGCTTCATCGTAATCGGTATTTAAGGTACTTTCTAAAACTGATTCATTAAAATTAATTCCAAAGAAAATTTGAAAATAACTAAGAAGACTGCCGATAAACAACATAATAATAAAAAACGGTATGAAGAAGATTCGGCTTATAGATATTACAGAAATCAGAAATATTGAAAAACCAATATTAGAGAGGATGATTGCAGTTTGATACTCTTTTGTAAGAATATCTTTAACAAAAATCATATTCAAAAAAATTAGAATTGAGATGGCCACTATTAAAATTAAGTTATGCCTATTAAAAAGTATTTTCCTCATAATCCTGTTATTTTTTTGATTGATGATTAGCTATGGTAGAATTCTTGTATACTAACTAGCAATTTTTAGGTATAATACCAACAATTTAAAATGTAATTATATGAAAAAAACATCCATAGTATTGATAATATTATTAATACTAGTCTTCTGTTTTGGCAACTACATCCCACTGAATTTAAAATGGCACCGTCAAGTTAATGGAAATATGGCCGGCACCGTCAAGTTAATGGAAATATGGCCGCAACACAACCCTGACCCTTAAATTTTAGGCAGCAGCTATCTCTTGGATAGCTTCATCCCAAATAAATTTAGCTTTTTGAAAATTCTCTCTTTGGA
>NZ_JAJBJD010000047.1 GCF_021811875.1 Candidatus Bandiella numerosa
AAAAGATTTCATTCTAGCATTGGCTATAAAAAGCCCATGAATGTTTATTTAGAGGCATTGAAAAATGCTGCTTAATAATAGGAAGCAAAATTCTCAAAATTTTGTCTTGATTTTTCAGTCCACTATAGATAAAAATTTAATTAATTAACGCCTCATGACCATAAATTACATAAACACTCAAACAGAAGCCAGAAGAAATAGATACGATTTTGGCCTTAGAAAATATTTAATCTCAGTATATCAATATATGTCTTTTGCACTTGCATTAACTGCAATTATTGCAATGGGTGCAGCTAGTTCGCAAGATTTTATGTATTTAGTACATGGTTCAGGTCTAAAATGGGTTGTAGCATTTGCTCCACTTGGGATGGTTTTTTATATGGGAAGTAGACTAATGTCTATGAGCCAAACAGCAGCGCAGAGCTGTTTAATGGTATTTGCTGCACTTATGGGATTATCTTTATCATCAATATTTATAGTCTTTACTGGTGAATCTATAGCTAGAGTATTTTTTATCACTGCATCTACTTTTGGTGCTATGAGTATATATGGTCACAATACAAAGCGTGATTTATCTTCTATGGGATCATTTTTAATGATGGGGGCTGTTGGTTTACTTATATCTGGTGTTGTAAATATATTTTTAAAAAGTTCAGCTATTTATTTTATTAGCTCTGTTATAGGAGTAGTAGTTTTCACCCTGTTTACTGCTTACGATACCCAAAGAATTAAATCGCTTTATTATCAAAATCAAGGGAATGAACAAGTAGCATCTAAACTTGCTATATATGGTTCACTTACACTTTATATGGATTTTATTAATCTATTTGTTTTCTTGCTACAGTTACTTGGTGCAAAAAGAAACGATTAGTCGCTTAAGGTAAATTTCATGACCAATAAAGAAGAATTATTGCAAATAATAACAAAGTTAGAAAAGCTTGAAGAAGAAAAAGAAGCTGTATCGCAAGTAATAACAGATACTCTAGCAGAAGCAAAGATTAAAGGATATGATATCAAAATATTAAAACAAGTTTTAAAATTAAGAAAAATGGATAATGATGAGAGGCTAAGGCAGGAAGAAGAGCTAGAAACTTACAAAGCGACAATTGGAATGAAATAATGGAGTTAACAATGAATCAAAAAATCTCATCGTATGTAATAATTTTTCTTTTATCCTTAGCAGTATTTAATCTGACTGGCTGTGGTACAACGCAAAAACTGATTAAGCACGGCAAGCTAGAGGTGCAAACTAAGATGTCAGACACTGTTTTCTTAGACCCGATAGACGATGATAAGAAAACTGTAATGCTTCAAATTAGAAATACTACAGACAAAGAAGGTCTTGATATTGAGGCTCAAATTAAATCCGCTATTGAAGCTAAAGGATATAAAGTAGTAAATAAAAGTAAGGATGCCAATATTATGATTCAGGCTAACATTTTACAGGTAGGCAAATCTACTTTAGAAGACCCATTTGCAATATTATCTGGGGGATATGGCGCTACATTTGAAGGTATGGCAGCAGGAGCAATGATAGTTGGATCAACTGGTGGTTCTGGAAGGGATATGTTAGGTTATGGGTTATTAGCAGGAACTGCAAATGCTATTCTTGATGCGGCTGTTGAAGTAGTGCAATACTCAATGATAACAGATTTACAAATTAGCGAAAAAACAGCAGATAATATTGTATCAGAAACTAGTAATGCATTATTAAAACAAGGGACAAGTGGTTATAAAAAATCAGATTGGCAAGAAAAAAGCAATTGGAAAAAATACCAAACAAGAATTATAAGTGTTGCTAAAAAAGTAAATGGAAAATTTACTGAGGCGCAACCTGAGTTGGTAAAGGGACTAGTTAGATCAATATCTGGATTACTCTAATAGTTGGTTAATTTATGTAGCAAAAAGAGCAAGTATCTAGTAATATTGGGGTGATATAAGTAGGCTCTTATGACGATAGTAAAATACTTAAACCCAAGAAATGACATAGCATTTAAGAAGATCTTTGGAACTGAAAAGAACAAGGATATTTTGATGCATTTTTTAAACGATGTAATAGAAAGAGAAGGGAAGAAAGAAATTACAAAAGTAAGACTACTCAATCCAATGCAACATCCTGAACTTATAGGAAAAAAACAGAGTGTAGTTGATGTTTTATGCGAAGAAGAGGATGGAACACAGTACATAGTAGAGATGCAGGTAGCAAAAGTTGGTGGATTTGAGAAAAGAGCTCAATACTACGCAGCAAAAGCATATTCATCTCAAGCTGAAGAGGGGTACAATTATGATCATCTTAAGGAAGTAATATTCTTAGCGATAACAGAATATGAAATGTTTCCAAAGAAGAAGGGGTATAAATCAGTCCATTACACATTGGATAAAAAGACATATGAAAGAGATCTAAAAGACTTCTCATTTACATTCATAGAGCTCAAAAAGTTTAATAAAAGCATAGAGGAAGTAAAGAGCTTTGAAGATAAATGGTGTTACTTTTTCAAGTATGCAAATGATCCTGATGATATGGGTGAATTAATCAAAAACAGTGACGAGGTAATTACAAAAGCATACCATGAGCTAGAAGCACATCACTGGACAAAAGATGAGCTACGTGCCTATGAAGCTTCAGAGAAGATTGCTAGAGATAATAAAGCTAGAGAAGCTTATCTTGAGGGCCTTGCAGAAGAAGCTGAGCGTAGGGGTATCGAAAAAGGTATCGAAAAAGGTATCGAAAAGGGTATCGAAAAGGGTAAAATAGAAAGAAATTATGAGATAGCAAAAAACATGTTATCTCATAATATTTCTGCTGAGATCATATCTCAGTCTACAGGACTTAGTATTGACGAGATCAACAACCTGAAGAATTAGCTAAGCCTTAGTAAAGGTCTGGGTGGGGAGGCTCTAGGCACCGTCAAGTTTTGAATTATTAAAAGCCCAGAAGCAGATAGGTTGAATGATATATAAAGCTGTTATGGTAAATATAACTAGAAAAATAAATTAACTTGACGGTGCCGTCAATTAACTTGGCATTGCTAAACAAATATAGTGTCAAAGAAGAAATGGATGTACACAGATAATTCAGCCATATCATCGGCCTTGGAATAAGCCTTGGTTTTTCGATTGTGTCTCTTGATAAAGTCTCTGAGAGAGCTATTTTGCGCCTCAATATTATAGGTGTGCTTTTTACTTTGTATCAAAACATCATTTGGGATAACTCTTGCATATACTTTGTAATTGGGCTCTGTCGCATCTGTTGAAAGGGATAAGAATTTTGATATTCTAAAAGAAATAGTTGCTGGTAATGATGTTTAAAGTAGATCCAAAAATAATGAAATATTTCAAGAATCATGAATATGGTCCAGAAATAATAATGGTACTCTGTACATGAAGGGAAGATACTCATTAAGTTATAGAGAGATAGAAGAAATAGGTGGATTAAGGGGTCTCAACATAGATCACGCTACTGTGCAAAGATGGGTGATAAAGTTTATGCCAATACTTGAAGGAAGATTTAGAAAAAGAAAAAAGCCAGTCAATGGTAGCTGGAGAATGGACGAGACCTATATCAAGGTTAAAGGTAGATGGGTCTATTTGTATAGAGCAGTTGATAAATACGGAGATACAATAGATTTTATGCTAAGAGCAAAAAGAGATAAAAGATCTGCTAAAGCGTTTTTCAAGAAGGCAATCAAATCTAGTGGCCAGCCTACAAAGGTTAATATAGACAAAAGTGGCTCTAATACTGCTGCTTTAAATTCAATCAATAAGCCATTATCTAAAGAAGACCAAATAGAAATTAGGCAGAACAAATATCTAAACAACAGGATAGAAGTAGATCGTAGATTTATTAAGAAACGAATTAACCCGATGCTTGGCTTAAAATCCTTTAGAAGTGCCGCCAAAACCATTGCAGTAATAGAGCTCTTGCATATGATTAAAAAAGGACAACTTGCTTGCAATGATCATTATAATTCTGTCTTTGATAAATTTCTTTCACTAGCTGCTTAATGGAATAATATATAAATTATTTGAAAACTTTTACTCCTTATTTACAGATGCGACAGAGCCCTATTTCGAATTTAAACCTTCATTAGTTTTACTTGTTCCAAAAATACGCTCGTATTCTGCTTTTATCTTTTGCTCCTCCTCTTCCATTGATTGTATATATTTAATATCAGTTTCATTTTTCATGCATTCTCGATAAGTAAAATTTGCAGTTTTTAGTAAAGGCTTAAAAAATGGTGAGCTGTAATACTCTTCATTAGGTATTTCTTGCCTTTTGAATTTTGGATTGATCGTTCTTATTAATTGATTTAACAAATATGCTGATATTGTTAACGACTCTACTTCTTTCATGGTTTTCATAGTTTGGCCTAGTTCATAATGCGCAATTCCCTCCTCCATCATATCGCCAAGATTAAGATCATTAAAAAAATAATCAAAGGTATCGTCGACTATAGAATGAAAGGAATATCGACCATTTGCAAAGCATTTATACATAGTGAACTCTTCACCAAGTTCTAATAACTTATGCAACTCTCTATTTGATAGAAAAAATGCAGATCCCATTATCTCGTGCCGCATCCCTATATATTTTACCTCAAATACTTGATCAAAAAATTGATCTATAAAATTTTCTTGTTCCTGTATATTCATGGCTTATCCCAATACTTCCAATTTTTCCATTCATCGAGTGGTATGTGGGCGTCTGGATGATTTTTAGGTTTGTTGGTACCTATATCTCTTTTTGCAATTTCCTCTGTAATCACTCTACCTCCTCTACCAATTACATTACCTCCACTTGTTATCTTTACATAATCCACAGTTTGAGAAGAATATTTTGCATTTGGATTGCCAGAAGTAATACGCAATGAATCGTTGGCTTCTTTAAGACCTTTCACAACACTATTAAATCTTACTCCAGTTCCTTCCCTATTTATTTTTATATCACTTAAGTTTTTAGGAATTTTATCAAGGCTTTCTTTCGAAACATCAATGCCAAACTCTTGCTTTATTGTTTCGCTAATTTTTTTATTGTCACCACAATTCAAAATTTCTTTTATTTTTGCGATAATTTCATCATCGTCATCCCCATTACTTCCTCCATCATCTCCACCGCTACCTCCAGCAGAAATCCCAGCTGTCATATCCACACTTATTTTCTCTGCAAGATACTTGATCGTATCTTTAGCATATACACCCGCCCCATATAAAGATTCACTCCAGCTCTTAATCTCCCTAGTCTCTACTACAACTTCAGGCTTATATTCTTTTGTGAGCTCTATAAGTAATTTATGATCAATTAAAGTATCTAAAGAGCTTTCTTCTTCGCCATAATTAGTAAAATTATGGCTCTCACTTTTATATCCTATCTCTAACTCAGATGAACTTCCTAGTGAGTTATCTTCTAGTAATTCATTTTGAATATTAAATATGTCTTGGTCCCACATAAATATTATATCGATTAATAATGATTATTTAAAAAAGCTTCCTCAGGTAAGAAGTATTCTTCACATGAGATAGCTACGTTAAAGAATGCAGAAACCTTACTGCATGCAATACTGCTATAAAACAGAAATTCTTGCTTTGAAGCCAAAAGTTTCTCCTCTATATATCCATAAATCTCTTCTCTTGCTTCTTGAGCGTCCTGCTCTACCATTTCTACAAATTTAAAAAGGAATTCTTTTGTCCATAAGTTTTCCAAATTAGGCTCTTCATTTCGAAAACCAAATTCACATGAATCATTTAGCAAGTCTATGTATTCATTATTCTTAGAATCTTCTCTAAATTTTATAATTAGATCCAAGTTAGATTCTTTAACTGTTAAGCATGAAAATTCATTTAATATTGGTCTTCCTAACAAAGTATGCCCATATATTTCCATGTAGTACGGTGCTGGAGAAGTCACATCAATAGAATTAAGATACGCTTTTAAAAATGATTTTGCGCTCAGCTCAAAATTATTACCTAAAGAATCAAGCATTCTAATATCATCTTGGTCTCTTGCACGAACTACAATATGCTGATCATGCACATAATGATTCTCACCTATGATAAATACGCGAGATCCAGGTGCCAAAATGCTTTTAGTATCAAAGCTTGAAAGCTGCGCATCGCATGATGATAACACTATCTCTAATTCTTTCCCATACAGCCCAAAAGTCGGAACTTCTGTCAAAAATGATGCAAAAAATGGCCAATAACCATTGGCAGCATAAGAAATACCTTTTATAAACGTTGCTGTGTTAATACTATCTCTTGCATAGTAAGTGGTTTCTATATTGCCGTTAACAGAAGTTATAGACTCATCATGACCAAGTATAGGTATTGTATGTAAATGAACCCTTAGACTACTTTCATTGCCATGGGATGAAATATACAATAATTCTATATCTTGCTTTGAATATTGGTATGCTATTTTATATACATCATGATAATAGATATTGCTAAACCTGGCGTCTATTGAAATTACATTATATCCTTTTGTAAATATTGCGTGTACAGCATTAATATCAACAGCACCGCTCTCATCTTTACCTAAGAATACAATTGCTGTTTTTGTATTTTTACCAACATGAGAATAAAATGAATGAAGGTCAAAATGCTCTACTTTATAGTAAGAAGGATATTTTTCCCTAAATCCAATGCTTTCTAAGTGTAATATCTGCTCTTTAGCAATAGGTCTTAAATGAAAGTAGTATAACGCGGAAAACCCAAAAAAGTCCGTGGTATCTTTATATCCATGTGAATTATTTGTTATATGTTTATATAATGCCTGTAAAAGAGATCCGTGTATTTGGTATACACAATTTATCAAATCTCGATCTGTACCTCCTTGGTGGTAAAAGTAATTTATTTTTTGCTCAAATGTATCATAAGTTGCTACCACGTTACCGTTTACACTTGTTGACATCACATTGAACGATGCGCAGGCATGTGCTTTCATAGAGATTAAAATAGTTAACTATAAAATGGTTTGCTGTACTGTCTAACTATATTAAAATTATCCACAATAGCAAGATAAAGACCATTGCATAATAGGCAGAAAGAAACATATATGATAGAATGAAAAGATAAGTACATACGAAAGAGGAGGCAAAATGTCATTTTTAGTAAGAGAAGCAGAAGAACGTATAGAGAAGAGTAA
>NZ_JAJBJD010000169.1 GCF_021811875.1 Candidatus Bandiella numerosa
TTCTTGAATTCCTATTATTCTATCAGCTTTTATACCAAACTTATCGTTCTTCTTTATATGAATCTAATTTTTTAAATCCATTTATTGCATATCTTCCTTGCTTTGCATTTATGCAACGGCCTTAAATATTAAAAGTCAAAAGTTATATTTGATTAGGTATAAATATATCATGATTTTAGTTTTCAATTCTTTTTAATTTAATATTGGTATTCTTAAGCTTTTCCAAAAGATTGCCATATCCCCTTTCTATTTGCTCAGCAACGTCAAGCCTAGTTTCACCTTCAGCTAAAACTGCAGCAATTAAATATGCTAACCCTGCTCTTAAATCTGGGGTAACTAATGGCGAAGATATGGATTTTAGCTTTGTTGGACCATGAATTAATGCACTATGAAGATGGTCTTGCCCCCTATATCTACATTTTACAGAGCCCAAGCATGAGCTTACAGTTTCAGTTTTTGCACCAAGTTTATTTAATATATCTAGATAACCAAATCTTTTTTCATGGACTGTTTCATGGATAACAGATATGCCATTAGCTTGTGTAAGAATTGTTGCAAATGGTTGTTGCCAATCAGTAGAAAAGCCTGGATAAACATCAGTTTCTATTTCAGTAGATTTTAAATTTTCTTTCCTAAAAAACACTATACTATCATCTTTTAAAAATTTAAATCCTCCTCCAATTTTATTAAAGTGTGGTAAAAAATTACCCAGCAAATCTGGTCTGATGCCAGAGACTTCAATCTCGCCATTTGATGCACAAGCAAGTGATGCCCATGAAGCAGCTTCTATTCTATCACCTGCAAGAAAAAAGTTTGTGCCACTTAATTTCTCAACCCCCTGGACAATTAGCTCCCTATTGCCTGAAAGAAATATTATAGCACCCATAGAACGTAACATTGTAATTAATTCTATGATTTCAGGCTCTAATGCAATATTATTTATAATACTAGTTCCTTCCGCAAGTACACTTAAAAATAAACATGTTTCTGTTGCCCCTACAGATGGGTATGGTAATTCTATATGCGCAGCTTGAAGCCGCCCCTTAGATTCTGCGATATACTTATTACCCTTTTTATTTACCTCTGCACCAAATTTTCTTATTGCTTCAACATGGTAATCAACGTTCCTTTGACCAATATGATCTCCTCCAACAGTAGGTACGATAGCTTTCCCAAGCCTATGAAGCAAAATACTTAGAAGTAAAATAGGAACTCTATTAGTTTTTGTATCTGGTAATGATGCTTCATGTTCAGTTATTTTAGTTGCATCAATGTACATTGTGTTAATATCTTGCTTCCAATCAACTTTTACACCAGCAGACATTAATAATTCTTTTGTAATCTCTACATCACCAATATTTGGCATCCCTCTGAGCACTGTTTGATCTGAAGATAGTAAAGCCGCGACCATAGCTTTAGTTGCTAGATTTTTCGCCCCCATGCAAGAAATTCTTCCATGAATTGGGATTCCACCTTGAATAATATATGAAATACTTTGCATTATACTCTTAATTAATTAAAAATTATCGACTCCAATTGAACGGAGTATATTTGATAAATGTGTTAATATAAAGTTAAAATTGTCTTCGGAATATCCTTCAAACCTTATTGTTAATGAGTCCTCAGTATTGGAACTTCTAATTAGCCACCACCCTTTCTCACACTCAACCCTTATTCCATCAATATTATTATATTGGATTTTTTTACTTTTTAATAAATTTTTTATCTTATGAATAATGAAAATTTTTTGATTACCTTTGCATGGAATTTTTATTTCAGGAGACACAAAGATTTTAGGCAAAGAATCAAAATAATCTCTATTTTTTTGATCTAATAATAGACAAGTCAGATTGCCTACAGCAATGGAAGCATAAATATTAGATAGCGTTAAGCAACTTTTAGAATCAACTCATTGTCAATATTTGCTTCATAAAGATTCCACTCATTAGAGGACATAGTCGCTTTAATCTGCAAAACATTGTGTGCATTCTCTCGGGTCCACTGCATTTTTTGTTTTCGCTTGAATCTAGTATTTATTTGAGACTCTACTATAGTCTCTGCAATACTGCTTGTATATGGTAGATTAGCTTCTTTTCTTTCCATGTAGTT
>NZ_JAJBJD010000170.1 GCF_021811875.1 Candidatus Bandiella numerosa
TACTCTTCTCTATACGTTCTTCTGCTTCTCTTACTAAAAATGACATTTTGCCTCCTCTTTCGTATGTACTTATCTTTTCATTCTATCATATATGTTTCTTTCTGCCTATTATGCAATGGTCTTTCAACGATGACAAAATTTGACTTTAATTGATTTTATGATACGCTTAGCAACTATATAAAATTATAAAACTAATATATGACAACACAAATCAGTTTTGATCACCCAATACAAGTTTATAAAAGCCAATATACTCATGGTCTAAAATTAGCTTTAGTGCCTAAAGAAGGTGCAGGTGTGGAAATTATAGAGAATGGAACAATTGAGCCAATTATAGAATCTATCATAAGTAATATTGTGCAAAAAGGCTTTTTTTGCCTTGACCTAGGTACAAATTATGGTCATCTAGCCATTTCTATGGCCTTTTCTGCTGGAGAGTTTGGTGAAGTGCATGCATACGAGGCAAACCCTTTGATACACGAGTATGCAAAGCTTAGTGCTTGGTTAAATGGATTAGAGTCTCACTCTCTTTATTTTTATAACTTCGCGATATCAGATGTGTCAGGAAAAGAGATATTGTTTGATGGTGGCGCAAGTACTTATGTTGGCAAAGTTTTAACCAATGACGATATTGAGTATTATACTTATGGCGCAATTAACTTGTTCACCGCCATCAAAAGTATTTTTGCTTACTTTGGCGTCATTTCTTATCAGTCTTATACCATGTCAGTAGACGATATAATGTCTAATCATGCAAATAAAACTTTAAATTTTCTTAGGGCAGATATTGAAGGTTCAGAGTGCAGAATGCTTCAAGGCGCTGTAAAGAGCATTCCCCAATTTCCGGATATTATCATTTTTATGGAATGGGAGCCAACATCTATAAAAAAACTCTCTACTGAGCAAGATATTTCTTTTTGCGTACAATTTTTAAAAAACGAGGACTTTAAACTCCTTCAACTTGATGTTAACTATGCAGATCTTGATCTGAAATTAACTAATGAAACTCTAAAATTAATAGATATCGAACATTTATTAAATAAAGGAGACAAAGGCGAGTACATTTTACTGCGAGATCTTAACGTTGTGGACTCAATTTTGTCTATTTGCAGTAATTGTAGAGATCATGATGTATTGAGTTTTGATAATAATACAAATATCCAGGATAGCTTTGGATTTTCCTCTTTCAATTTATCCCAAGAAATAACTTTTACAGAAACAGGGGATTTATAAAGAGCATAAACGAACGATTTGTAATATTGAATCTAAGTCAATGTGGATCGGCATGCTTTAGAAGTAAAGGTTAAGTCCCTTATCGCTGATGTAAAGCGGTCTATAAATTCAGGCAAGGCTAACTTCGTGAGGAGTTAGCTTTGAAGGGCGATGTCAAGTTAGATAGTCTCATCATGAGATTTTAAGCCAAAGAGATAAACATCTAATCTGAATTGCGGCAAGAAAAGAAGCTGAATTTTTAGCATATCTGGTTGCAATTCCCCTACATCTTTTAAGATGAAGAAAGGTGTTTTCTACAATATGCCTTGTTTTATATAAATCTTTATCGTATTTTCTCTGGGTGATTCTGTTCTTTTTAGGAGGAATAACAACTCTCATGCCCAATTTTTGGGCATGGTCAATTATGTAATTAGCATCGCACCCTCTGTCGGCTAGTAAGTACTCAGCTTTCATCTCTTCAATAAGATTAACAGCCTGCTTGAAAAACGCTTTAGCAGCCCTTTTATCTCTTTTTGCTCTTAGCATAAAATCTATTGTATCTCCGTATTTATCAACTGCTCTATACAAATAGACCCATCTACCTTTAACCTTGATATAGGTCTCGCCCATTCTCCAGCTACCATTGACTGGCTTTTTTCTTTTTCTAAATCCTCCTTCAAGTATTGGCATAAACTTTATCACCCATCTTTGCAGAGTAGCGTGATCTATGTTCAGACCCCTTAATCCACCTATTTCTTCTATCTCTTTATAAAGGCCGTTGCATAAATGCAAAGCAAGGAAGATATGCAATAAATGGATTTAAAAAATTAGATTCATATAAAGAAGAACGATAAGTTTGGTATAAAAGCTGATAGAATAATAGGAATTCAAGA
>NZ_JAJBJD010000171.1 GCF_021811875.1 Candidatus Bandiella numerosa
TCCAAAGAGAGAATTTTCAAAAAGCTAAATTTATTTGGGATGAAGCTATCCAAGAGATAGCTGCTGCCTAAAATTTAAGGGTCAGGGTTGTGTTGCGGCCATATTTCCATTAACTTGACGGTGCCACCAATAAATGTAGTAAATTTTCTTCTATTAGAGCTTGAATTAGCAGGCAAAATATCGAGATTATCGAACAATAAGGTGTATTTAATATCTTAATTCACTAAGTAATCTATAAATCATATTTATAAGTATTACTTGCCAACCCATCCAAAGTATTTGACAAGTATTTAAAACGTATTACACTATAGAATAAATAACAATATAATAATAATCTATAACTATAAGGAGCCATATGAAAAAAGTATTATTAACTGTTTGCTCATTAGCACTAATTACTGGACTTGTTGGGTGTAAAAATAAATCACACCAATCAACCAATGGTACTGATGGTAGCACACTTGATTCAGTATCAAAAGCAACTTTTGAAGAACTTGAAAAGAAGGTAGGCGATAAGGTATATTTTAGCTACGACAATTCTGATTTATCAGACAGTGCTAAATCAGTACTTGATAAGCAAGTTGAGTTTATGAAAGATAAGTCTCATCTTAAATTCGTCCTTGAAGGTTTTTGTGATGAAAGGGGTACAGTTGACTACAACCTAGCGCTTGGAGAAAGACGTGCAAATAGTGTTAAGAAATATCTAGTACACCATGGCATTAATCCAGATAGACTGATTGTAATTAGCTTTGGTAAAGAAAGACCAGCTGTTATTGGTCATACTGAAGAAGCCTATAAACAAAATAGAAGAGTAGTAACAGTAATTAGATAATTTCATATTACTGACTGCCGTCGTTTTTTTTAAAAGAAGTGAGCACATCTGTAGTGTGTTCATTTTTTTTTAGGAGCTCACCATGAAACCTATTAGGATAGCAAAAGCACTTTCCAATTATGGCGTTTGTTCTAGAAGACAAGCTGAGGTGTTGATTTTAGAAAATAGAGTACGAGTAAACGATCAGATACTGACTTCACCGATTTATTTAGTTCAAAATTCAGATCAAATTTATGTTGATGGTGTTATTGTTTTAAAACCCATGAGGACACGCTTATGGAAATATTTTAAACCAAAGGGGGTTATAACAAGTCATAAAGATAATTTTGACAGAGTAACGTTATTTAAAGAATTACCAAAAAATATAGGGAGAGTGATTTCAGTAGGCAGATTAGATTATAATACTGAAGGTTTAATTTTATTAACAAATAATGGTGATTTAGCACGAAAATTAGAATTGCCATCTACCAAGTTAAGGAGAGTCTACCTTTGTAAGGCATATGGCCTTATGCCAAAAAATATGATTAAAGAACTATCTAGGGGAATAGAAATCAATAAAGTTCAATATGGGCCTATTGCTGTCGAATTACATAAAAAACAAGGCGCCAATTCATGGTATAAAATTGCTTTGTATGAAGGAAAAAATAATGAAATTAGAAATGTTTTTGCATATTTCAAACTCCAAGTTAGCAGATTAATCAGAATTGATTATGGAGATTATTCTGCCCGTAATATGAAGCCTGGAAATTTAGTTGAGCTAGATTATAAAGAATTTTCCAAATACTTGGAATAGCCCAATATTGTTAAAATTTGAGAAAAAAATTGTATAACGCAAGCTGGTAATAAGGAACAAGGCTGAAAATCACCTCTTGATGATATTTTAAATACTCTGCTTTCAGCACTACTTGGCAAACGCTAACCTTTTATAATTTTACTCCGTTATTATTTCCATATACAAAACTCCCAATTCTAACCTGGGTAGAGCCAAATTTAATGGCTGTTTGAAAATCTGCGCTCATTCCCATACTTATTTCACTTATTAAGACCATTGCATAATAGGCAGAAAGAAACTATAGTGGACTGAAAAAGTCAGACAACAAAAAGAGTAGTTTTATTTTCTAAAAGATATAAAAATATAAATAAAAAATAAGAAGTATGAGTAAAAAAGAAAAAAGAAATTTTAGCGCTGAACAAAAAACAAAAATAGTGCTAGAATTGATGGAATCAGAGTTGACAATAGCGCAA
>NZ_JAJBJD010000172.1 GCF_021811875.1 Candidatus Bandiella numerosa
TGTGGCTAAGATCAGCAAATCGGCATGCAACATGCTAATTTAGCATAATATTTTGTTAACTTTCTTGAATTCCTATTATTCTATCAGCTTTTATACCAAACTTATCGTTCTTCTTTATATGAATCTAGTTTTTTAAATCCATTTATTGCATATCTTCCTTGCTTTGCATTTATGCAACGGCCTTACTTATTAATAAAAATCACTTAATTATTTTAATTTTGAATATGGAATTATACGCACCACTCCTACAGCTCTTTAGGAATTTTAAATTTTATATTTTCCTCTATACCGTCTAGATTGATAATTTTCACGTCTTTGATTTTTTTAATTTTTCTAATCAAATTTTCGACCAAAATCTCAGGAGCTGATGCCCCTGCAGTTATTCCTAAAATTTTAGTATTACCAAGTAAATTGAAAATTTCATCATCTTCTCCATTCAGTAAATACGCTTTCGTTCCAAAATTTTCTGCAATATCTCTTAATCTATTCGAATTTGAGCTGTTTTTTGCACCAATCACAAAAATAGTATCTGCAATCATAGCAAGTTTTTTTACTGCGTCCTGCCTATTTTGTGTGGCAAAGCATATATTACTAAGCTCTGGTCCTTTAATATTGGGGAATTTATCTTTCAGCCTATCAATTATGTTTTTAGTATCATCAACACTTAAGGTAGTTTGGGTAACATAAGAAATGCTATCCTCTGTTTCATATGGAACTTTTTCTACATCACCAATATTTTCAACAATAAAAACCTTTTGTTTAATCCTACCACTCGTGCCTTCAATCTCAGGGTGATTTTTATGTCCAATTAAAATGATATTGTCTCTCTCTTTTTCAAATTTTTGAGCTTGAAGATGCACTTTTTTAACAAGAGGACAAGTAGCATCAATAACTTTTAAATTCTTATATCTTGATTCATTTTCCACCTTTTCACTTACTCCGTGAGCAGAAAAAATTGTCACAGCACCCTCAGGTATCTCACTAATTTCTTCAATAAAAATTGCACCCTTTGCTCTAAGATTTTCAACAACATATTTATTATGCACTATCTCATGCCTCACATATACAGGAGCTCCGTATTTTAAGATCGCACGCTCTACAATTTCTACAGCTCTTTCAACGCCTGCACAAAATCCACGTGGATTTGCCAAAAAAATCTGAATCGGTGGTAGGTTTTTAGTGTTTTCGTGCATAATATTGTATTATGTTAATTACTTATGTATAATTCATAACTTAAACTACATATAAATAACAAGACTTTTAGTAATGAGATGTACACAAATTTTAGGCTTTGACTCTGCTCATAGAATTATCGGGCATGGCGGAAATTGTAAAATGCTTCACGGACATAGGTACACTCTAGAAGCAACATTTGAATCTAGTAAACTAAATAACTTGGGAATGGTAATTGATTTTAGCATCATTAAGCAAAAATTAACAAAGTGGCTAAATAATAATTGGGACCACAATGCCATACTAAATATAGCGGATAAGGATTTAGGTGAGAACATATCAAAAATTACTGGGCAAAAAATATTTTATTTAGATACTAATCCAACCGCAGAAAATATGGCTTATTTTTTGTTACATAATGTTTGTCCAATAATTTTCAAAGATGAGCACATTCAGTGCTCGCAAATAAAATTATATGAAGCACCAAATTGTTATGTAATAGTCAAAGTGTAATTAAATCTACCAATATGATTGATAAAACTATAAAAGAAAATTTAGCTTTGGCTTATAGGATTTTGGCTTATTTGAAAATGGATGACTTAACCTATACTCATCTTTCTGCACGAAGTAGTGATGGAAACAGCTTTTATATTTATCCATTTGGGATGTTATTTGCAGAAATAACATCTTCATCTCTTTTAGAAGTTGATTTTAACGGCACTATATTACATGGAAAAGAATATCAATATAACAAAACGGGATACATTATACATTCACTTATTAAGACCATTGCATAATAGGCAGAAAGAAACATATATGATAGAATGAAAAGATAAGTACATACGAAAGAGGAGGCAAAATGTCATTTTTAGTAAGAGAAGCAGAAGAACGTATAGAGAAGAGT
>NZ_JAJBJD010000048.1 GCF_021811875.1 Candidatus Bandiella numerosa
ACTTTCTTGAATTCCTATTATTCTATCAGCTTTTATACCAAACTTATCGTTCTTCTTTATATGAATCTAATTTTTTAAATCCATTTATTGCATATCTTCCTTGCTTTGCATTTATGCAACGGCCTTACGGAAATAATACATATAAAATGTTAAATGCCACACCTAATGAGATAACTAACATTTCTATTATATTTAACCTTATTTTTGGGAGAATTATATCATTTTGCTCTTTATCAAAATATATTTTTCTAATAACATTTATATAATACACAGCACCTATAACTGTGGCAATAAATGCTATAATAGCTAAGTAATAAGCTTTTGATTTTATTAATATAATGAATATATAAAATTTAGCCCAAAATCCTACCAAAGGCGGTATACCTGCCATTGAAAATAATATAACAGCTAACGAAAAACAGACGAAGGCATTGTTTTTATACATACCTTTTAATTCTTCTAATTTATAATAAAAATTCGCTTTGCGATTTAGAAATACAATCAAAGCAAAAAACGTTAAAATTTGAATCATATAAGTTATCGCATAAAAAATCGTATACTCTAAGTAGCTTTTGTTACAGGAAACTACGCTCATCAAAATAAAACCCATATTACCAATTGCACTATATGCAATCAGTCTTTTAATATTAACTTGTACTAAGGCAATAATATTTCCAAACAAGATGGATAAAATTGAAATAATAATTAATATTTGCTGTAATTGTTCTTTAATAATAATCAGTGGTTCAAATACTAATCTCAAAAATATAACTAGTGCAGCAAATTTAGCTGAAGAAGCAAGTAGCGCAGTTATCGAGCTTGGTGAGCCTTCATAAACATCAGGAGTCCAGTTATGAAAGGGAAATAATGAAAGCTTAAACATTACGGTAATTACAAGCAAAATAAAACCTGTTAATAGCACTAAGTTTTGGCTGTCAAAACAAAAATTAGTGCAATAATTTGTGAGGTATATAAAACTTATTTCATCAAAATTAATTGTTCCAGCATTACCGTAAATTAGAGATGCACCAAATAAAAATATTCCAGAACTTATAGCACCTAGAATAAAATATTTTAAGCTTGCTTCAATCGACTTACCATCATTTTTATTTGTTGCAATAAGTACGTATATAGCCAGACTAAATAGCTCCAACCCCAGATAAAAAGACAACAAACTATTACTACTAACAAAAATACACATTCCAAGCGTTGCCAGTGCAATGATTATTGGTATCTCAAAAGATGCTAATTTATTAGTTGATTTATAGCCAAAGTAATGAAAGATAATCAAGATTACACAATTACAAAGCAATATAACTACCTTACTAAATTGAGTAAACTCAGATATAATTATTGAGTTATTAAATAGTAAATGCTGCCCTTGTCCTATACTTAAAATTTGATAAACACTAATAATAAAAGTTAAAATGACTAAATTACATGTGGTGCCAACAGAATTTTTTTTGATAAACACTCCTGTTAGCGTTGTTACAAAAATTCCAAATAATATTATTATCTCGGGTGAAATGTAATATGTGTTAGTTAATAAATTCTTTAATATCATCTCATAATCCATTTTTTAATTTTATAGATTCAGATAAATTCATTGAGTGAACTAGATTAACTGAATTTCTAAATGAATAATCATTGATGATTTTTGGGTAAATTCCTATAAAAATCACCATTATAGCAATTATAGTTAATATGATTCGGTCAGGCATCTTTATATCCTGTACTATCATTAATAATTTTCTCTCATCTCCAAAAATTATTCTAATGTACAGCCATAGCATATATGAAGCACCCAATACCATCCCCAATGCTAACATAATACCATATATAGCCTTCACCTCAAAAGCAGCCAATAAAATTAAAAATTCACCAACGAAACCAGATGTAATTGGCAAACCTATGGAAGCCATCACAAATACAGTAAATAGTAAAGAAAATTTAGGTGCCCTCTTAGCTAGCCCCTTATATAATTGAATTTCTTTAGTGTGCGCCTGCTCATATAAAATTCCTACACATAAAAAAAGTGCACTAGAAACCAAGCCATGACTTATCATTTGAAAAACTGCACCCTGAATCCCTATTTGATTAAAAGTAAAAATACCAGCAACCACATACCCCATATGTGCAACAGACGAATATGCTATCATCTTTTTCATATTAGTTTGCATTAATGCTACAATCGATGTGTATATAACTGCAATTATACCTAACCACCATACATATTCAGAAAAATATATTGATGCGTCAGGAAACATAGGTAAATTAAATCTAAGCAATCCATAACCTCCAACCTTTAATAATACACCTGCTAAGATTACAGAACCACTTGTTGGGGCTTCCACATGAGCATCTGGTAACCACGTATGAAATGGCCATAATGGAATTTTTATTGCAAAAGAAATGAAAAAGGCTAGCCATAATAATTTTTGTATTTCAAGTGGATAATTTTGCAGGTATTTAGCCAATTCTGATATATCAGTAGTAGGTTCATTAATAAATATATAAGAAATTGCCAATAACATTAAAATTGAACCAAAGAGAGTATAGATAAAAAATTTAATTGAAGCATACACTCTATTTTTACCGCCCCATACACCTATAATCAGATACATTGGTATTAAAAATGCCTCAAAAAATACATAAAATAAAATTAAATCTCTAGCGGAAAAAACACCAATCACGCATGATTCTAATATTAAAAAAAGTGAAATAAATAGAGCTTTATTTTCTTTTATAGGCCTTAAACCCACAAATATGCATATAGGGATGAGAAAAATTGTAAGTAAAATAAAATATAGGGAAAAAGAATCAATTCCTAATGAGTAATACACATTCCATTTTTCAAACCATATAAATTTTTCTTCAAATTGGAAATTGGGATTTTTTGGATCAAAATTTGACCACATAAAAATTCCAAGTACGAATTGAATAGCTGAAACTAAAACATAAACAGTATTATTTAATTTTTTATTATAGGTATTAGCTAAACACACTAAAATTGCACCTAGTAACGGTAAAAATATCAAATACGTTAAAATTGACATACTATACATTAACCAAATATAACAAAACAAATTATCGTTAATATACCAATAAACATAACAAACGAATAATGATATATCACTCCTGTTTGTAGGCGACGTGAGACCCGAGAAAAATTATACACAAACCTAGCTATACTATTTGGTATACCATCAATAATACTATTATCGACAATTTTCCAAAATAAATTGCTAATTTTTTTGATACTTATAACAAATAAAAAATTATAAATTTCATCAAAATAATATTTATTTAGCAAAATCCTATAAATTAATTTGAGCCTATCAGATATATAATTTGGTAAATTTTTATTATTTAAATAAAGTAAATAGGCCACCATAATACCTAAGCCTCCAATAATTAATGGCATGTATTTTATGAGTACAGGCAAAATATGAACCTCACTCTCATGCCTCATTGCAATAGCTACTGCACCACTCCAGAAACTGCTGGAAGCACTTGCCATTTTTAATACATATTCACCAATATAACCACTAAATATTGCCCCCATTGCTAAAACAATCATTGGAATCATCATTGAAATTGGTGCCTCATGAATATTTTCAATAATCTTTTTTTCCAGTTTAGATTCTTTATGAAAGACCAAGATTATAAGTCGCCAAGAATACAAAGCCGTTAAAAAAGCGGCAATTATTCCAATTAAAAATGCAAAATCTCCCAATTTTGTTTGAGCTAAATATGCATTTTCTAATATTAAGTCTTTAGAAAAATACCCAGCAAATGGATATATTCCAGCCAGTGCTAATGAACCTATCCACATTAAAATGTATGAACGTGGTAATAATTTATATAACCCACCCATCTTCCTTATATCTTGCTCATTGTTTATTGCATGAATAACACTCCCTGCCCCTAAAAACAACAGAGCTTTAAAAAATGCATGTGTCATCAAATGAAACATTGCTACTGAATATGCGGAAACTCCACAAGCAAAAAACATATAACCTAATTGACTACAAGTAGAATAAGCTATTATTTTTTTAATATCATTTTGCACAATCGCAATTGATGCTGCAAATAAACAGGTCAAAGCACCTACAACTGTTATTATATTTAATGCCATTTGTGAATGCTCAAACATAAAGGAGCACCTAACCAATAAGAACACTCCAGCCGTAACCATTGTTGCTGCATGAATCAGTGCTGACACTGGCGTTGGACCTTCCATAGCATCTGGTAACCATGTGTGTAGCCCTAATTGCGCAGATTTCCCCATACAACCTATAAACATCAATACACAAATAGTGTCAATCATAGAAAATTCTATGCCAAATAAAGAGAAATAGCTATCATAAACCTTGTCTAAATTTGTAAATATTTGTTGATACTCAATAGTTTTAAAAGTTATCGCTATTAAAATTATAGATAAAGCTAGTCCTATGTCACCAACTCTATTAACTAAAAAAGCTTTGATTGCAGCATTAGCGGCACTTTGTTTTTCAAACCAAAATCCTATTAATAAAAACGAACTTAATCCAACACCTTCCCATCCTACAAAAAGTTGTAACAAATTGTCTGACGTTACCAAAATTAGCATGAAAAACGTAAATAGAGATAAGTATGCCATAAATCTCTGCCTGTGCATATCATGCGACATATATCCCACTGAATATATATGAACCAATAAAGATACTAAATTAACCACCAACAACATAACTGCCGTAACGGAATCAATATAAATAGACCATGATGCCTGAAAAAATGATACATCCACCCATTTCATTAGTTTTATATGAATTATGTTATGATTGAGTGCGACATAATTAAATATCACGACAGAAAAAACTGCAGAGACTAAAATTGAAGTGATGGTTATAATTTGGGACATCTCCACGATTAAAGTACGTGTGCCCAAGCCAACAACAACAGAAGCTACTATGGGTAAAAACAGTGTATATATTGCTAAATGCTCAATAGTAAACATGCTATGCCCTACCCTCTTAGCTCTTTAGTTTCGTCTATGCTAATATTCTTTTTATTTCTAAAAAACAAAATTAATATTGCAAGACCTATAGATGCTTCAGCTGCAGCTATAGTCAATATAAATATCACAAAAATCTGCCCTGTAATATCTTGTAGCATTTTAGAAAAAGCCACGAAATTTAAATTTACAGAGAGTAACATAATTTCTATTGAAAATAAAATATTGATAATACTTTTTTTATTAATCATTATTCCGCATATACCTATCAAAAACAATATAGAAGTAAAGATCAAAAAATGATTAATTAAGACATCACCTATTAATATCATATTTTTATCCCAGACCTTGATTTAACGTCCATTAAATCCAACGATTCTTCCTTACTTCTCATTATTTGGTGAGTAATATTTTGCTTTTTAACTATTCTATCTGATTTTCTATGTACTAGCGTTATTGAGCCAATCATAGCTAAGAATAGTATTACTCCTGCAATTTGAAATTCTAGTATGTATTCAGTATATAATCTAGTTCCAATATATTGCAGCGAATTATCAAATAGTGCTATATCTCTATTGTTTAAAAGAGTAATAGCGTCAAAATTTACCTCTGATTTGTATAGTGCATAAATAATGACAGCTAAAAATGCTACTGATGATAGTACCACATAAGGAGTAATTTTGTTGGATGATTTCTTTAAATCATCATTACTGATATCAAGCATCATAATTACAAAAAGAAACAATATTACTACAGCCCCTACATATACAATAATTGTTGTCATTGCAATGTATTCAGCTTCTAACATCACCATCAAAATTGCAGAACAAAAAAAAGTTGCTATTAAAAACAATACAGAATGAATCGGATTTTTTGAAAAAATAACTATTAATGATGTGAACAATACTAGCATCATTAAAAAATATACTAAAAATGAAATCATTATAAATATTTCGTAAATTACGTATTCAAAGTTACATGTTCAATTTACAGGATTATACCATAAAAAATCAAGTTATTTCATTTGACTTAGTTTTATTTAATTAATAGGGTTGAGATACGATGGGATAACTTAAATGATATATGCCTGAAATAATAATCAATAATAGCGCCTGGATTAAATTCGGTAAAAAAGAAGGTGGTGCAAGGCCTTCTGGTAATTTTGGTGGCGTTTATACATCTGGAAACAAGACAGCATTAGTTAAGCAAGACAACTATGCCCAAGATATAGCTGAATTTTTAGGCGCCAGAATACATAATGCTACTGTTCCTAATCACTCTCCTGAACTGTTATTAGCAAGAATTCCTGAATCGGATAAAGGAGTTGAAAAAGTAGACTCTGATATCTACCTAGTTTCAGTTTTTTTTGATAATTATAAAGATTTATATAAAGATATTTATGCTAATGAAGGAAAGGTACCACCAAAAGATAGACCTAGAGTTGTAGGCTCTATTGGTAGTGGAAAAAGCGCCTTTAGGAAAGGGTTGAAATATAATGGATACACTGGTTTTCCAGAAGTGATGGTTACTTCATTATTAATTGGAGATTTTGATGTTCACTGGGGAAATATAGGTGTAGTGAGAAAACCAAATCAAGATCCAAAATTGGTGCGCATAGATTTTGGAGCTGCATTTAATTCTCTAAGAGGAGAAATAGCTCCGCACTCAATATCACAGCATTTACCAGGATTTGGCCCAACAAATCATTTTAGAGAATTCCCGAGGGAAATGAAACTAAACGATAACTTTATCAAAGAACTTGAAAGAGTAGCTAAGATTGATGTAAGTCAGACAATAGATAATGCTTTTGAAGAGCTTGAATCATTTTAAAGACCATTGCATAATAGGCAGAAAGAAACATATATGATAGAATGAAAAGATAAGTACATACGAAAGAGGAGGCAAAATGTCATTTTTAGTAAGAGAAGCAGAAGAACGTATAGAGAAGAGTAAG
>NZ_JAJBJD010000049.1 GCF_021811875.1 Candidatus Bandiella numerosa
TCTGATACTACCTCGCCTTTTTCTTTTTTTCTTACTATTATTTCAAAATCCATTTGATACCTGTATTGTTTTAGGTCAAAGGTTAGCACTTTTCCTATTTATACGCTATCTAATATTTATGCTTCCTTCAGCGCTAAAATTTCTTTTTTCTTTTTTACTCATACTTCTTATTTTTTATTTATATTTTTATATCTTTTAGGAAATAAAACTACTCTTTTTGTTGTCTGACTTTTTCAGTCCACTATAAATGTTGTTTTTACTAACGCTCTAGTACATTAAAAGCTAAATCAAATGCTTAATTATTCCATTCCGTTCTGAATTACAAAGGCATATTCCTCTGCAATTTCTTTTAAATAAGTGTATCTACCAGTTTTTCCTGCATGCCCTGCATTCATGTTAGTTTTGAATAAAATTTTATTATTATCAGTTTTATATTCTCGCAGTTTTGCTACCCACTTTGCAGGTTCCCAATATGTCACTCTTGGATCAGTCAATCCAGCCGTAACATAGAAATTGGGATAATTTTGTTTCATGACATTATCATATGGAGAATAGCTTTTTATGTAAAAATAATAATCCTCATTCTTAGGATTTCCCCATTCTTTATATTCACCAGGGGTTAAAGGTAGAGCTTCATCAAGCATCGTGTTAAGCACATCAACAAAAGGAACATGAGCCACAGCTGTTCTAAAAAGACTGGCTTCCTCATTTACTGAAAATCCAACAAGCATCCCCCCTGCACTACCACCTGCTATAGTGATATTAGCATATTTTACGTATTTTTTTTCAACTAAAAATTTAGCTACATCAATAAAATCATAAAATGTTCTTTTTTTATTTAAAAATTTTGCAGATTCATACCACTCATAACCTAAATCATCACCACCTCTAATATGTGCAATGGCATAGGTAAAACCCCTGTCTATTAATGAAAAAATGCTCTTTCTAAATGATAATGGGATTGATATTCCATATGAGCCATATCCATATAAATATAGTGGATTATTTGAACCTAATATGAATTTATCTTTCCTATATATTAATGAAATAGGTATTTTTTCTCCATCTCTTGAGTCAGCATATAACCTTTCTACTCTATATTCATTTGAATTAAATCCTGAAGGTATCTCATCAATTTTTAAAATTTTCTCAACATTAGTTTCAAAATTATACTCCTTCACTGTAAATGGCGTAGACAATGAGCTATAATTATATCTCACAGAGTCTGCATCATAAGTGGTGAATACCACATCAACCTGATAACTTTCATCTTGAAAAGTTAAATTTTTAGATGAATTATCATTTAGATTTATAATTTCTATATCCAACAAACCATTTTTATTACTTGAGCTAGTAACAACCATATGATTTTTGTATAACTCAAAACTTCTAATATAACGAGCTTTGGAATAAGCAATAAAATCTTTCCAATTTTTTATCAAACTATTTTTTTCAATTTCAGCAATTCTAAAATTTTTACCTTTATCATTTGTAAGTATAAAAAATTTATTTTCATGATCACTGATTGAGTACCTATGACCTTCTTTCCTTTCAAAAAAAAGCTTAGGATTAAGATTATCTGTTGCTAAATCTACATAATAGCATTCATTTTCTTCATTATTTCCAGTAGAAATTATTAAGTATTTTTTGCTATTGCTTTTAACAATACCTACATTAAATGTTATATCCTCTTCTTGATATAACAAATTATCATCATCATAGCTTTCACCTAATTTATGATACAAAACTTTCTTAGCTCTCCAATTTTTTCCAGTTGGTATGTAAAAAAATCCCTCATTATTTTCATGCCAAACAACTTTCCCAAATGTGTTTGGTATAAAATCACTCAATAACGCGCCCTGGTCAATATTTTTTATTTTTATCTCGTACTCTTCATTACCTTTATAATCAACAGCAAACAAAGCGAATTGATGATTTGGACTAATTTTTATGCCTTTGACTTTGCAGTAACTATGCCCTTTGGCTAATTCATTTTCATCTAAAATTATTTCTTCCTTACTATCTAATGATTTATACTTTCTGGAATGAATCCAATAATCCATTCCTTTTTTAATATATGAATAATAATAATAATTTCCAATTTTAATTGGTACAGTTTCATCATCTTCTTTGATTTTTGATTTAATCTCACTATATATTTCATCAATTAAATCTGAATACTTAGATAATTCATGGTTAGCATAATTATTTTCAGATTCTAGGTAATTTAATATTTCCTTGTTTTTCACATTCGGGTAATCCTTGTCTCTCAACCAATCATAAAAATCATCTCTTTTATCATTAAAATTCTCAATAACCTTTTTATTTTTTTTTGCAACTGGCGCTGAAACCTTGTTTTTCATTTTTACTTAATTTTAAATTAACTCAAAGCATGAATACATAAAAATCCAAATCTCTCAACACAAACTATGTACTTAGCTGTCACGCACGATATCAGTTATTGATTAAAATTTGAGTGCATATTAATTTGTATAAATATTTAATTAATATTATATACGGCGTGATGTAATAAATTACTAATCATAATTTTTATTTTCTTCTTCAACAAATTCGTAAACTTCCAACTTGTCATTTTCTTTAAAATCAGAGAATTTTTCAAATGATATTCCACATTCAAATCCAGCTTTGACCTCTTTTACATCATCTTTAAATCTCTTTAAAGCACCTAATTTACCATCATAAATAACAATATTATTTCTAATAAGTCTTGCATTTGCTTTTCTTCTAATAACACCCTCTGTTACCATGCATCCTGCAACTTTACCTACTTTACTTAGGGCAATTACCTGCCTTATTTCAGCATAACCAGTAATATTTTCTCTTTTAATTGGTGATAGTAACCCGCCTACCATTGCTTTAACATCGTCAATGATATCATAAATTATAGAGTAATAGTTTATAGTAACGCCCAGGGTTTTTGCACTCTTTACCGTTTTACCATCAGCTCTTACATTAAAGCCCAAAATTATAGAATTTGTAACTTTAGCAAGAGAAACATCAGACTCTGTTATACCGCCCACTATAGCATGTGAAATTTTAATTTTAACTTCTTCATTAGCCAATTTCTGCAAACTATTCTTAATTGCTTCAAGTGAGCCGTGAACATCCACTTTAATTATGAGGTTAAGTGTTTTTGAATTATCAATCTGAGTCTTTAATAAGTCATCAAAAGAAGCTTTGCTATTAGTGGAGCTTAATATATTTCCTTTTCTATATTCAGCAAGCTCAACAATCTTTTTAGCAATTTTATCATTTTCAACGACTATAAATTTTTCACCAGCCTCAGGAGCATTGCTCAATCCTAATACCTCAATAGGTGTTGAAGGAACAGCTTTATCAACTTTTTGTCCTTTGTCGTTAACTAGAGCTCTAATTTTAAAATATTCATCATTTATAATTGCAATATCACCAACATACAATGTGCCTTTTTGCACCAATAAGGTGGACAATACACCTTTTGATTTATCCAATTTAGATTCAATTACCACACCTTCCGCCCTTCTATTTGGATTAGCTTTTAAATCTAAAACTTCAGCTTGGATTAAAATAGCATCTTCCAATTCTTTTAGTCCTTTCTTTTCTTTTGCAGATACAGGAACTACAATTGTATCTCCCCCCATATCTTCAGGAACTAACTCATAGTTAAATAGAGAATTCTTAACTTTTTCAACATTTGTTGCAGCTTTATCAATTTTATTAATTGCAACTATAATTGGAACATCAGCTGCTTTAGCATGATTAATAGCTTCTATTGTTTGCTCCTTTATTCCATCGTCTGCAGCTACTACTATGATTACAATATCTGTAATCTTTGCTCCCCTCATTCTCATGGCAGTAAACGCTGCATGACCAGGTGTGTCTATGAATGTTATGGAACTATTATTTCCTAGTGAAACATTATATGCTCCTATATGCTGTGTAATACCTCCGTGCTCTCCTGATACAACATCTGTTTGTCGAAGCACGTCAAGCAATGATGTTTTGCCATGATCTACATGCCCCATTATGGTTACTATTGGAGCTCTTGGCATTAATGAATCTGGAGAATCATCAACTTGATTTAAAAGTGATCTTTCAATTTCATACTCAGAAATTCTTATAGGAGTATGACCTAATTCTTGTACAACCAATTCAGCAGTGTCTGCATCAATCACTTGATTAATTGTTGCCATAACTCCCAAATTCATTAGGGTTTTAACCACATAGGAAGCTTTTTCTGTCATCCTGTTAGCTAATTCCTGAATGGAAATTTGTTCTGGAATTTTTACTTCTCTATATATTTTTTCTTGTTTCTTTCCTCTAGAATCCTTATTTCTATTCTTGGAACTAACTTTGATTGTTGTAACTTTTGTTTCTATAACATCATCTTCCTTTTCTAAATCGTATATCTTTGTTAAGGAAATTTTTTTTAGTTCTTTTTTATCAAGTATAATCTTCTTCTTTTTAACACCTTTTTTGTCCTCAAGTTCATCAAGCTTATCCACTAATTTATTTGATTTACTTTTAATATCTATGATATCTTTAGCTCGTGGCTTAGCAATTATAGATGCTTCAACATCGATTTCTGGCAAAACATTAAGTTCCTTTTTTGCCCTTCCGATATGATCTAGATTTTTTATCTCATTATCGTTATTAATATTTTGAGATTCATTTTTTTCTAAATCATCTATTGTTAGATTATCCAACCCTTTTACTACATCACTTAAATTATTATTTGTATCCAAAATTTTTGTTTTTTCTGCATCTAAAAAAGCTTTTAGCCTATTTTGTCTTTCATCAGATGTTAAATCACCTACTACATCTCCTCTAAAGTTTTTTGATGATTTTGTTTTGGTTACAACAATAACAGTCCCCTTTTTCTTATTTATAAAATTACCAGAAGGTATACTTTTACTGGGCAACTTTAGGCTTAATTTTTTAGTACTTAATCCTAAAGTTTTTTTAATTGTACTATTTTGCTCTGGCTTATCTTGAGTCATTAAAACTATTTAATTTATAATCAGTAAACACAATGGAATTATACGCCTTAATTCAGTAAAAGCAACCATATTGTAGGAATTTATGTTTTTAAAAGAGCAGTAAACCTTAAATTTAGTGTATTAACTCAATTCAATCGTAATGTAGAAGTTACTATTTTTTCTTGAAACCAAAACCCCAGCTTTTGCACCTTCATCTTTCGCTTTTAATTTAATATTTGTCAACAATGCCCTAAACTGTTTGGCAGAAGTAACTTCATCCAGATTAATACTACTTATAACATCCCCGACTTTTAGTCCTTTCCTATAAGCGTCGCAATTTTTATCAACTTTTGTCACCAAAACTCCATTAATGTCATCGCCTATTGAATAACTATTTCGTACTTCTTTATTAAGATTCACCACGCCAATCCCATGGTAAGTTGTTTCCACTGCAACCTCTTCTCCATCCTGATTAAATGGATCATTTTTAGGAATTTCCAATACTACACTTGTATTAATTTTTTTACCTCTCCGAATAATTTCAACTGGTATTTTGGTATTTAATGGAGAACCTGCTACAATCCTAGGAAATTGATTAACATTATTAAGAACTTTACCGTTAAATTTTACTATTATATCACCAATATTAATACCAGCTCTTTCAGCAGGGCTGTCTTTCATTATGTTAGACACAATTGCTCCATTAGCACTATCCAAATTAAATACTTTAACCATATCTTCTGTCAAAGGCTGAAACGTTATTCCAAGCCAAGGGCGCTCAATTTTTCCATCCTTTAACAATTTGTTTATTATTAATTTTGCAGTATTAGACTGTATTGCAAAACCAATTCCGACATTTCCCCCACTTGGTGAAACAATTGCGCTATTTACCCCTATCACTTCTCCATCCATATTGAACATTGGTCCACCTGAGTTACCTCTATTAATTGAGGCATCTGTTTGAATAAATTCATCATAAAACTGGCCTCCTAAATCTCTCCCTTTAGCTGACACTATTCCAGCAGTTACAGTTCCTCCAAATCCAAATGCATTACCGATAGCAATAACAGATTCTCCAACTCTCACTTTATCAGAATCACCAAATTTAACATAAGGAATTGAGCTATTTGCATCAATTTTCAACACTGCTAAATCTGTTTTCTTATCTCGCCCAATGACTTTAGCTTTATAAATTTTCTTCTCATTAGCCCCAATCGTTATGTTTATTTCTTGCGCATTATCAATTACATGATTATTTGTAACAACATGACCCTTATCATCAATCAAAAACCCAGACCCAAGTGAAATAATCTTTGATGGCTTATTTAAAAATGGACTTTTATTATATTCCTCAAAAAATTTAAAAAACTCTTCTGGCATTTCGGGAAAAGAGAAATTTGCATTGCCATTTTCTACTAATTGAGTTGTAGATATGTTGACAACAGCTGGACTTAATTTTTCAACTACGTCTGCTATTAAATTATTATTGCACTGATTAGCAAGTGCAGAAATATTAAAAAATAGAAAAATACTAACAGCTAACTTAGCAATTGCCTTCTTTGTATCAAATAAAAACATAACTTTATACACAAACGATGATTATTTACTTTAATAATTTAATTAATAATATACTTTTACTAACATAGAACTTAATTAAGTGAATATGCAATCAATTTCAAGCTTAAAATTTCTAAAACCATATTTAAAACAGCAAAAGATAAAGTTGATCATTATGTTTTCAGCATTAATTATCACCTCCTCTTCTGTTTTAATTTTTAGTAAATATCTAAGCTACATAATAGATCACTTTTTTTTTCATTCAATGAATCCTGATTTTTTAAAATTTTTTTTATATCAAAATTTATTGATATTAATTTTAGCAATTGGAACAGCAATGAGATATTATTTTACAACTTCAATTGGAGAATATATAGTTCTTAATATTAAAAAAGATCTATTTGGTCATTTAC
>NZ_JAJBJD010000207.1 GCF_021811875.1 Candidatus Bandiella numerosa
CAAACAGACATAGATATCCAATGATGATAATAGGACAGGCGATATGGCAATATCATAGATTTAATCAGAGCTATCGTGATGTGAGAGAGCAACTATTATACAGAGGAATAGAAGTAAGTCATGAAACTATCAGAAGCTGGTGCTACAAGTTCGGTAAGGAATTTGAAAAAGTAATCAAAAAGAAGCAAAGGAAAGTAACAGATAAATGGCATTTAGATGAGATGACAATGAAAGTAAATGGAGAATATTTTATACTATGGAGAGCTGTAGACTCAGAGGGATATGAGTTAGATGTATTTTTACAGAAGCGTCGTAATAAAAAGTCGGCGATACGCTTTTTATCAAGATTGATACAATCATATCCAGTGCCAAGAGTAATTGTTACAGATAAATTAAAGAGTTATATCAAGCCAATTAAGGTGATGTGCCCTAAAACAGAACATAGAAGTCACAAAAGACTGAATAATCGCGTAGAAAATGCACATCAACCAACACGAAGAAAGGAGAAATGTCTGATAAAGTTCAAATCACCCTGGGGATTGCAACAAACTCTGTCATTAATGGGGAAAGTAAGAAATATATTCGCAGT
>NZ_JAJBJD010000173.1 GCF_021811875.1 Candidatus Bandiella numerosa
TCCAAAGAGAGAATTTTCAAAAAGCTAAATTTATTTGGGATGAAGCTATCCAAGAGATAGCTGCTGCCTAAAATTTAAGGGTCAGGGTTGTGTTGCGGCCATATTTCCATTAACTTGACGGTGCCTCGCCTGATGCTGTCTGGCCGAATAATAAAAAAGCACCTAGAAAAAAAATAATTTTTTTCATGGATTATTCCTCTTTTAAAATACTTTTTTAAATACCAAGCAGGAGTTAGTTCCTCCAAATCCAAAAGAATTTGACATCGCATAATCAATATTTTTGGACTGTGCTTTGTTAGCAACAAGATTTATTCCCTCACAGCCTTCATCAGGACTTATTAGATTTAATGTTGGTGGTAATAAGCTATTTTGAATAGCTAAGAGAGAAAATATTGCCTCAACGCTCCCTGCCGCACCAAGTAAATGACCAATGGAAGATTTTGTAGAGGATATTGCCACGTCTTTAATATTATTTGCAAATACTTTTTTAATAGCATTGAGCTCTATCATATCTCCCAAGGAAGTAGACGTTCCATGCGCATTAATGTAATCAATTTTTTCTGGATCAATTTTAGCTTTGGCTAATGCCATTTTCATCGCTTTTATTGCGCCTGTACCTTGAGCCTCTGGCGCTGTAATATGATGTGCATCACCAGAGAGTCCATATCCTAAAACCTCACCATAAATTTTAGCACCTCTCCTTTTTGCATGCTCATACTCTTCTAAAACCAATACACCAGCTCCCTCTCCCATTACAAAACCATCTCTATCTTTATCCCAAGGTCTTGATGCTTCTTCAGGTCTGTCATTGAAATTAGTTGATAATGCTCTTGCAGCTGCAAATCCTGCTACGCCAAGCTTACAAACTGCCCCTTCAGCTCCACCACAAATCATAATTTTAGCATCGCCATCTTTTATTATTCTTGCAGCATCTCCAATTGCGTGAGTCCCAGTAGAACAAGCTGTAACTACGGAATGATTAGGGCCTCTAAATTTATGCCTGATCGAAACGTGCCCTGAAGCCAAATTTATTAAACTAGCTGGTATAAAAAATGGACTAATTTTTCTTGCACCACTTGATTCCAAAATATTAGCGTTTTTCTCAATTGTAGACAATCCGCCAATACCGGAGCCTATTAAAACACCAACATCATCTCTAGCTTCATCTGTTAATTCATTTAGAGCGGCATCAAGTGTTGCTTCTTCCGCTGCTGCTATTGCATAATGGATAAATTTATCCATTTTTTTAGCTTCTTTAGAATCAATAAATTTCTCAATGTTAAATGCCGAATTTCCTTCTAAATTAATAATTCCTGCAATTTTACATCTTAAGTCATCTGTAGAAAACAAACTATCTGGAATTTTTTTGATTCCTGATTTTGAATTGATTATATTCTCCCAATTTTCGGCTGCTGTCACTCCCAAAGGTGCTATTAATCCTATTCCTGTTACTACAACCCGAATCATAACCTATATTTATTGTACTAATGAATTAAGAAGGCTGGTTATAATGCTTTTCTGCGTAGTTAATAGCATCTTGAACCGTTCTGATTTTTTCCGCTTCTTTATCTGGTATCTCAAGATTTTCAAATTCATCTTCCAGTGCCATAACCAATTCCACTCTATCTAGACTGTCAGCACCAAGATCTTCGATAAATCTATCAGTAAGCTTAATCTGTGAAGTGTCTTTATTAAGCTGTTTGTCAATTACTTTCAGTACTCTGTCTTTAATACTATCACTCATAAGGGTTAATTAATATAAGTTAAGGATTGATGTTTAATAACATAAACAAATTCCTTTTTCAAAGAATAATTTTATATTTACACTCTTTTTTCAAAATAGGATTAATAGTGGATTCAAGTATTGATCAGAATATTCCGATGTGGGAGGGGTAATATCGGCACAGTCAAAAGGCCGTTGCATAAATGCAAAGCAAGGAAGATATGCAATAAATGGATTTAAAAAATTAGATTCATATAAAGAAGAACGATAAGTTTGGTATAAAAGCTGATAGAATAATAGGAATTCAAGAAA
>NZ_JAJBJD010000208.1 GCF_021811875.1 Candidatus Bandiella numerosa
GTCATATGCGATCTATATCGTGCGCAGCGTGGAGCAATTGATGCTCATATGATTCACAGGAACGGAATGATCCAATGAAACTACGCAATACATTTTCTGCTGCCGCTATCAGCGTCAGCCTGGGCTTAAGCCTGATCAGTGGCGCCGCCGTCGCGGGTGTCGATCCAGCGCTGCCGAAGTACCAGAAGTCCTCGGGTGTCTCCGGCAACATCTCCAGTGTCGGTTCCGACACCCTGGCTAATCTGATGACGCTGTGGACCGAAGAGTTCAAGCGGGCTTACCCCAACGTCAATATCCAGGTTCAGGCGGCTGGCTCTTCCACAGCCCCTCCGGCGTTGACGGAAGGCACCTCTAACTTTGGTCCGATGAGCCGCATGATGAAAAGCGGCGAAATCGAAGCCTTCGAAAAGAAATTCGGCTATGCACCGACAGCGATCGGCGTGGCCATTGATGCGTTGGCGGTCTACGTCAACAAAGACAATCCCATCACCAGCATGAGCATTCCGCAGGTCGACGCGGTGTTTTCGTCTACCCGCAAATGCGCCGCACTCAAAGATGTACAGCGTTGGGGCGATCTGGGTATGAC
>NZ_JAJBJD010000174.1 GCF_021811875.1 Candidatus Bandiella numerosa
GATCTGTAATAATTACTTTCTCTGCATTTGCAACATATTATTTCTGACATATACTAACCTTATTTGTGTTATTGTGCATATCATATCAGCTTTCTCAATTGTATGCTATATTTGTTTAGCAATGCCAGCAGATGAGGCGATTAGAAGATATTTTGTAATGAAATACATTAGGGCAAGAGAGGAATATTATTCTGGGACATTTAATAGAAATTTTAATGACGTGGTTAGGGTACTGTCAAGCTCAGATGTATATTACAGTGATTATAGAAGTAAATTTGGTTATAATAATCCTTCTAGTCCGTATAATATGTATGGAAGTAGCTCATATAGAACTGTAGGCTTAAAATCCATAATATTTCCTTCAGCAACTTCTGCGCAAGTGAGGATTGATTTAACCGTTGCTGGACAAATTAATTTGGTTATGAATAAGATTATTTACATGGAATTTGATTATTTTAATCTAAATATGAGTCAGGCAGATAGATTAATAAACCCTCTCGGATTTCAGGTAACTTTATATAGGATAAATGATGAAAATAATTAAGAAATTAGCATTAATAACGATCTGTTATTTATTATTTATTTGCACTATTTTTGCCGTAGACAATCCAATTTCAACGGATAGTAGAATAAAAACTTTGATCTACAATCCAAATGAAATTTTTAGGATAGTGGTGCATTATAATTTCCAGACCAGCATTGAGTTTGAAAAAAACGAAGAAATTAAAACCATTTCTACAGGAAATAGTTATGCCTGGCAATTAACCCCAATGGATAATAGGCTTTTTATTAAACCACTGGAGGATAATATTTTAACCAACATGACGGTTATTACTAATAAAAGGGTGTATCAGTTCGAGATACAATCTAAGCCATATTCAGGTTACATCGATAATGAGTTGATTTATGTTGCAAGGTTTTATTTTCCGAGTCCTGATGAAAAAATTGCATACCCTGAAATTCAAAAAAATGAAGAGGAGAATAGTGGTTTACTTGATATTAAACCATATAATTTTGACTATATAATGGTTGGTCCTGTTAAATTTTTACCTTCTAAAATCTTTGACGATGGGATTAAAACTTACATATATTATGAGAAGAATATTAATTTGGATAAGCCTAATGTTAAGCTTGTCAAAGGAAATGATGAAGTTCATAACATTAAGCCTATGATAGTTGGAGATTATTTAGTTATTGATAATGTAGGGAAAATTTTAGAACTAAGTTTTAATAATAATGTTATTGAAATAACCAATAAGAAATACTTAAATTAAGTCTATGACTCAAGAAGATCAGATAAATGACATAAATAATACAAAGCGGGTTCAAGATAATGAAGAAGTTGTTGAAGAAAATAAAACTTTTTCTACCGTTTCAATTGCATCAGGTCAAAAAAAATTATTGTTAGTAGTTTTGATATTACTGGTAGCAGGTGTAATTTACTACTTTGTTTTTGAAGATAAAGACTCAAAAACTAATGACAAGCCTGAGGTTGTTGATAAAAAAGAAAATGAACAAATATTGAAAAATTCTAAGCCAGTTCCAAAACATGATCAAGATACTGAGTTAAATAATGGTGCTAAAGATTCTAAGCCTATCTCAGCACCAGAGGTGGGAGCTCCTACGCCACCACCACCACCACCGCCTAAAATAGATATACCTCAAAAACCAGTGTTGCCACTACCGCCAAGTTTAAGTGGAGATAATGGTGATTCATCTTCTTCAAAAAGTATATTCCATTCTCCTTTTTCTGATGATAGTGAAGAAGAGAAAAAGAGACAAATGGCTATAGAGGCAAAGAAAAAAGCAGGTATTATGGTATCAGGTGGAGGAGGTAGTGATAGTGGAGGTTTATTGGGTGCTGGAAAAAAAGAAGCAACTCCACCAAAGAAGAATTCATCTGATTTTTTGGCATTGCTAAACAAATATAGCATACAATTGAGAAAGCTGATATGATATGCACAATAACACAAATAAGGTTAGTATATGTCAGAAATAATATGTTGCAAATGCAGAGAAAGTAATTATTA
>NZ_JAJBJD010000209.1 GCF_021811875.1 Candidatus Bandiella numerosa
TCGGCACCGTCAAGTTAAAATGAGAATAGAATTATGCGATTGAATAAAAAAAAGAAAAAATATAGAATCAAAAAAAACAAATATAAGAAAAGATGAAGGGGACACCGAGTAGACATAGATATCCAATGACAATAATAGGCCAAGCAATATGGCAATATCATAGATTTAATCAGAGCTATCGTGATGTGAGAGAGCAACTATTATACAGAGGAATAGAAATTAGCCATGAAACTATTAGGAGCTGGTGCTACAAGTTCGGTAAAGAATTTGAAAAAGTAATCAAAAAGAAGCAAAGAAAAGTAACGGATAAATGGCATTTAGATGAGATGGCAATGAAAGTAAATGGAGAATATTTTATACTATGGAGAGCTGTAGACTCAGAGGGATATGAGCTAGATGTATTTTTACAGAAGCGGCGTAATAAAAAGTCAGCAATACGCTTTTTATCAATCGAGTAGAGAGGCGCATTGCAGCACCTCGCTCTCACACCACCGTACAAGCGATGTCGCATAGGGCGGTTTCAGATTTGTGTTTACCAAAAGCAGAGTACATAGAGAAGAGATTAATCTTCTCAA
>NZ_JAJBJD010000175.1 GCF_021811875.1 Candidatus Bandiella numerosa
TTCTTGAATTCCTATTATTCTATCAGCTTTTATACCAAACTTATCGTTCTTCTTTATATGAATCTAATTTTTTAAATCCATTTATTGCATATCTTCCTTGCTTTGCATTTATGCAACGGCCTTTAAATATGTTATATTGAGGAAGTCAGTGAAAGCTTGCACAAATTTAATAATACTATTGACTGAGGTGCGATTATTTTGGTATAATCACAAAAAAGTTATAAAAATGGGTTCACTATGGCTGTAAAAAAAGGTTCAAAAAATAACGTCAGCAACAGAGGTAAGGGAGCTGAGTTAAAACAATTAGACGGTAAAGTTGTTCGACCAATATTGTACAAGGGCGAAAGATTAGGGCATGGAAATTATATGGCTGCAAAGTTTGAGGATGGCAAATTGGTTAAAGATGATGCCGGCAGACCTGTCCCTTATAAAATGATATAAAAAACCTGTAGCAATTTTTTTCTATTTATCTAGCATTTTAAAATTTTATCGTTATATTTCCATAATGAGTTGTATGGTTTGTTAGGTATAAAATTTTTAGTGATAGAGTTCACGTATTCGGATTAATACCAGTATGTTTATCGTTAGGGATATTGATATATTTTGACACTGATTATCAATTAAGCTTCAAATTAATATTATTCTTGACGATATCATGTTTGATACCATTAATATGCACAGCTTTCTTTTTATCAAATTTTAAATATATACAATTCATATTTTTAGTTATTACATTCATTTTACTTGGTTATGTAGCAACTGTATTTAGAGTACAAACATAACAACTTCAAATTTAAATCACACAATTCAAAGTAAAATTATAGCTGAAGTTGAAGAAATTGAAATACGAGGAAATGAAAAAAAACTATTACTAAACCACGTTAAATTCCTAGATATTGCAGATAATTATAATATAAAAAAAATAAAAATAGTAGTTAGAACCAAACTTGATGCTATCAAAAATAAGGATAAAATCATTGCCAACGTAAATTTAATGCCACCACCAACTCCAGTTCTTCCAGGAAGTTTTGACTATGCAAGATATGCTTTTTTCAATGATATCAGTGCAATAGGCTATGCTATGGGTAACATCAAAATCATCCAAAGATCAGATATCAGCAAATTTACGACAATCGGGAAATTAAGAGAAGTGATCTCAAAATGCTTTTACGAAAACATGGACGTAAGAAACGCATCAATTGCAACTGCATTATTTCTTGGCAACACAAAAAGAATAGATACAAATACATATGATAATATACGAATTTCTGGAATTGCTCATTTACTCGCTATTTCTGGAATGCACGTTGCACTTGTTGCCAGTATAATATTTTTTGCAAGTAACATAATTTTTTCCAAAATTTACAATCCTTTAATTAAAATTAATAACAAAAAGATATCTGCACTAATTACAATCTTTTTTTCTTATCTCTATTTACTAATTGCAAACGCCCCTATTTCTGCTCAAAGAGCATTCACAATGACTACTCTGTTTTTAATTGGCATTGTAATTGACAGAGAAACAAATCCAATAAGAACCATAGTATTTGCAGCAATTGTAATATTATTAATCACTCCAGAAGCCCTTTTTAGTGCAAGCTTACAAATGTCTTTTTCTGCCAGCTTATCACTAATTTATGGATTTAAGTTTTTAAAAAAATTATCCTTATTTTACTTTAATTACACCACCTCGAAAATAGCAAAACTTTTTGGTTATTTTTTTTTCAATTATGCTAGCAAGCATATTTGCGACATTGGCAACGAGCATCTTCATAATGTACCATTTTAAAAATTTTTCCACCTATAGCTTATTAACAAATCTATTTGCCATACCCATAGCCGAATTTATTATAAAAGGCCGTTGCATAAATGCAAAGCAAGGAAGATATGCAATAGGAAGCATAAATATTAGATAGCGTATAAATAGGAAAAGTGCTAACCTTTGACCTAAAACAATACAGGTATCAAATGGATTTTGAA
>NZ_JAJBJD010000050.1 GCF_021811875.1 Candidatus Bandiella numerosa
TACCATATACAAGCAGTATTGCAGAGACTATAGTAGAGTCTCAAATAAATACTAGATTCAAGCGAAAACAAAAAATGCAGTGGACCCGAGAGAATGCACACAATGTTTTGCAGATTAAAGCGACTATGTCCTCTAATGAGTGGAATCTTTATGAAGCAAATATTGACAATGAGTTGATTCTAAAAGTTGCTTAACGCTATCTAATATTTATGCTTCCCCAATAAAATTCTTATAAAAATACTAAGCCAGTATAAGTGATAATCAGTATTTTGAAATCCTAATTTATAAATTTGATGAATACTTGATTTAGCAATGAGTATGAATTGAATAGCCTTAATGAAAAAAATCAAAATCAGTATGTATACGGGCATTTTAAAACCTATTAAACTGCAAAGCCTTAAATTTACGACAAGCGTAAAGCCACCTAATAAAAATGATGGAACTGGCATAACTAATTCCATAACAATGAATATGATAGTTAATAAAGAAAAAGTTAAAACATTGTATCCAAATTTCTCAACCATAAATAATGGGCTGTTTATTTCGTAAACTTGAAAAATAAAACTTAAACTCATTAATATCAGTTGTAGAAAAATTAAAGGCTTAAAATCAACTACTCGCATCAATCACAAACAATGAAATATTGAATCAGGATTGTACATCTGTTAAAAATTTTTTCCAAGGTAAATTCTGCGAACCTGTTTATTTTTAACAATATTTTTGCTGTAATCGCACGCAATGACACTCCCATTATATAAAATATATGCTCTATCAATTAGATTTAATGCTTCTTTTACGTTGTGGTCTGTAATCAATATTCCTATATTTTGCTTTTTTAAACTCTTAATTAAATTCATTAAATTATCAATTGCAATTGGATCAATTCCTGCTAGTGGTTCATCGAGTAAAATATATTTAGGATTTATCGCGACACATCTCGCTATCTCAAGTTTCCTTCTTTCTCCTCCAGATAAAGATATTGCATAAGAGGATCGTAAATGTTCAATGGAGAATTGAGCAAGTAATTCTTCTAATCTTTGCTCCCTTTTGAGCTTATTTTTTTCTATCATTTCCAGAGCAACCATTATGTTTTCTTGCACGGTCATACCCCTAAAAACAGATATTTCTTGCGGAAGATATGCAATTCCCAATTTTGCACGGTATGACAAAGACAAATTAGTTATGTCAATGCCATTGAAGAATATTTTACCAACATCTGGTTTTATTAAACCTGAAATCATATGAAATGAAGTTGATTTGCCTGCACCGTTTGGACCTAACAAACCAACTATTTCTGAATTCTCAACTGATATAGTTACATTTTTAACAATCTTTTTCTTTGCATATGTCTTAGATAAATTCTCAGCTACTAACATTTTAATTTATTTTAAATTTTGCTTTTATTCGCCCTTTAGTTTTATCGTCAAATTTCATTTTTGAACTTAATTTTGATACTTTAGTTTTTAAGTTATATGTAAAAATATCTCCATTTATTTCACCATTGTCTCCTTTATGTATAACATTATCAATAATTTTTAAAGTATTATCATTTTTTGTATATTCAGCTTTATCACCTAAAATTAGCTTGTCACGCATTTGAAATTTAACATTTTTTAAAAAATCAATTTTTTTCACCTCATTATTTTCAAAAAAAATAACCAATTTATCTGTTGAAATCTTAATATCACCTTGTTTAACGATTACATTATCAAAGAATTCTGCTTTTTTAGTAGTAATGTCTATATCTAGATTTTCAGATTCAATACAAACATCTTCAATGCTTGAATCAAATGCATGTGAATGCAGGTTCAATAAAAAAAACAATATAAGAAAATTTAATTTTAACATTATTTTTATAAATTATAAGTACAGGTAGCCTATAAGCTGGGTTCTGTAAGTGCAAAATACACCCGATGGTTATTCATCTCGATTTAATGTTACCATTAAACTCTAGCAATCCACCCGTGCTCTTAGCTTGGAATATAGCAATATTAAGCACTATTTGATCTTGCTTCTAGAGGGGTTTACCATGCATTCCTTATTACTAAAGAATCGGTAAGCTCTTACCTTACCATTTCACCCTTACCTATTGCTAGGCGGTATATTTTCTGTGGCACTTTCCCTAAAGTTACCTTTGCTGGGAGTTATCCAGCTCTATCATTCCATGAAGCCCAGACTTTCCTCTATATTAATAAATATAGCAACCATCTAGCTACCTGTTGTGTTAAAATAGAGCAATTTTACTAAAAAATCTACATAGAAATATATAATTAAGTTTGCAAAAATGTATTTTTTGGAATAGAAGTATGTATTCCTAAATTTTTAATGGGAATGTAACAACAGATAAAAATTAATAATAAAATGTTTTCATCCTTACTAGGATTATTTTCATCTGACATGGCTATTGACCTTGGCACAGCAAACACGTTGGTATATGTTCCTAATCAAGGGATTGTATTAAATGAGCCGTCAGTGGTTGCTCTGCTACATGAAAAGGGTTCTTATATTCCATATGCTTTTGGAAATGAGGCAAAAGCAATGTTAGGAAAAACTCCTGCAGATATTAAAGCAATAAGACCTTTAAAAGATGGGGTTATTGCAGAGTTTAAAGGTGCAGAGGAGATGATAAAATATTTCATTACCTCAGTTCATAAAAAAAGAAGCTTTTTTGCAAGACCTAGGATTATAGTTTGTGTCCCATATGGCTCTACTCCTGTAGAAAGGAGAGCTATACAAGATGCTGTAGAAAGTGCAGGGGCGAGAGAAGTTTATTTAATATTTGAGCCTATGGCTGCGGCGATTGGCTCTAATTTACCAGTTACAGAAGCAACTGGATCAATGGTTGTAGATATAGGTGGTGGTACTACTGAAGTAGGGGTTATATGTCTAGGTGGTATAGTTTGTGCTCAGTCCGTTAGAGTGGGTGGTGATAGCATGGATGAAGCAATAATATCATACATAAGAAAAAGTCATAATTTATTTATTGGTGATTCAACAGCTGAAAGGATTAAGAAAGAGATAGGAACTGCAAAAAAGAGTACAAAGGATGAAAAAAGTATATCAATTAAAGGAAGGGATGCAGCAACAGGCATACCAAGAGAAATTATATTAACTGAAACAAATGTTGCTGATAGTATTGCTGATCCTGTATCGCAAATAATAGATTCGGTAAAATTAGTTTTAGAGCAAGCTCCACCAGAATTATCTTCAGATATAGCCGATAATGGTATAGTACTTACTGGTGGTGGCGCCTTATTAAAACACATGGACACAGTGATCAGTGAAGCTACAGGCTTGAAGGTTCGAGTGGCTGATGAGGCATTAAACTGCGTTGTACTAGGAACTGGAAAAGTTTTGGAAGACTTTTCACATTTTAGACACGTATTATTTCAGCAAGATTAAATGAATTCAACTATCAATTTTAAAAAATTACAAAAAGAATTAATTTTTATTCCATTAGGTGGTTCTGGCGAAATAGGGATGAACCTAAATTTGTATCACTATAATGGAAAGTGGATCATTGTTGATTTGGGATTAGGTTTTGCAGAACCAGATTTACCAGGGGTTGATATTATAGTGCCCAACATAAACTTTATTATTAAAGAGATTAAAAGGGATATTTTAGGTATAGTATTAACACATGCTCACGAAGATCACATTGGAGCGATTCAATATTTATGGTCCGAAATTGAATGTCCAATTTATGCAACTAAATTTACATCCCTCATAGTAAAATCCAAGTGCAAGGAGTATGGATTAACTAAAAAAATGAAATTTGTAGAGACTTTCTCAAATAAATCATTTCATTTAAATGACTTTAAAATAACATTAGTACCAATAACTCACTCTATACCAGAAATGAATGGATTGGTTATAGAGACAGATAAAGGAAAAATATTTCACACAGGTGATTGGAAATTTGATAATGAGCCTGTAGTAGGCGAAGTTACTAACGAAAAGATTTTATCTGATATTGGAAAAAGTGGAATTTTAGCCTTAGTTGGAGACTCAACAAACATTTTTCATAAGAAGCATTCTGATTCAGAAGGTGAGCTTGGTCGAAATTTGGAAAAATTACTCTGCGACTATCCTAATAATATGATTGTTGTAACTACTTTTGCATCAAATATAGCAAGATTGCTTTCATTAGTTAATGCAGCTAAAAAGGCTAAAAGAAAGATAATATTACAAGGAAGATCATTATGGAAAATGTATACTGCAGCTAAAGAAGCCGGTTATTTACAAGAATCAATAATATACGATGAGAGGCATTTTAAAAAATTTAAAAGAGATGAAGTTGTAGTAATATGTACTGGATGTCAGGGTGAAGTGCTAGCTGTGACCAATAAAATTGCTAATAAAACTCATCCACAAATTGCATTAAAGGAAAATGATGTAGTTATATTTTCATCTAAAATTATCCCAGGAAATGAAAAAAGAATATATAACCTATTCAATAAACTTGCTGAAATGAACGTAAATGTTTTAAGTGAGGCAAATGAATTTGTTCATGTATCTGGTCATCCTTCTGCTATAGAAGTGAAAAAAATGTTTGAGCTTATTAAACCACAAGTAGCCATACCAGTTCATGGGGAAGCAATTCACATAAATGAACATTGCAGAGTAGCAAAAAAATCTGGCGTTAAGCACACTATAAGTGTTAGAAATGGTGATGTTGTTGTCATTGATGCAAATGAAACAAAAAAAATTGGTAAGGTAGAGGCAGGACATTACATCATAGATGGAAATTTGATTTTAAATTCAGAAAGTATAATCATTAATAATAGAAAAACGTTGGGAAATAATGGAGCTTTATTTATTTCCTTAGTAATAAATAAAGCTAAAAAAAGCATAAGCCAAATTTTTATTTCTGCTCCAGGTGCATTAGAAGACGATTTAGACCAAGATATTTTGGATTCGCTAAAGCTTAATGTATCGGAAACTTTTGCTACTATATCAACTATAGATAAGCACAAGGTTAAGAATTTAGTTGAATCATCAATCAAAAAACATATTAAAAAATTGATAAATAAGTCACCATTAATTACTATTAACATCTTCTTTATCTAAATTTTGGTTTGTTATGTTAATCAGAATAGCAACTAGAAACAGTCCTCTTGCTATAAATCAAGCATTGTTAGTTGCTAAAGAACTCCAGCTTCACCATCGTGACATAAAATTTGAATTACTAAAATTGCAAACTCAGGGAGATACCATGCTTGAGCATTATTTGTCTAAAGTAGGTGGTAAGGGGTTATTTCTTAAGGAAATTGAGCAAGCTTTAATTGATGGCAAAGCTGATATTGCAGTGCATTCTATGAAAGATGTTCCTGCAAATCAAAATGAGTATCTGGAAATTAATTGTTTGTTAAAACGTGGCGATCCAAGGGATGCATTTATCTCTCTCAAATATAAATCTTTCTTTTTCCTACCAAGCGGTGCAACGATTGGCACTTCATCACACAGAAGGAGAGGGCAAATTTTAGCATTGAGGCCTGATTTGGAAGTTGTAAATTTAAGAGGTAATATCAATACTAGATTAAAAAAATTACAAGACGGTAAAGTAGAATCAATAATACTAGCAGCTGCAGGATTAAAAAGAAATAATCTAAAAGAAGTTATAAATCATTATTTTAGTATTGATGAAATACTACCAGCTATTGCTCAAGGTGCTATAGGAGTGCAAAATGTAAAAGGGAATGATAAGATCAATAAAATGCTAAAACCTCTGAATCATAAACCAACTAGAATAATGATTAATTCAGAAAGGGCATTTTTAAAATCTTTTAATGGTGATTGTTCAACTCCAATTGCATCCTATTGCAGTATATATGGCGATAAATTAGTGTTAAAATCAGGATATTTTAATGAAAATGGGAGCTCACAATTTTATATAGTTGAGGAAAGTCATTTAAATGATGGAAGTATTTTGGGGAAAAAATCAGCAGAAAAAATAAAAAAAATAATTTTTTATTAAAAAAATTATTTTTTACTAAAAAAAGCTATCTTTAACAAGGATTTTATGATAGTTTCCTTCAATATAATTTTTAATATAACAGGTTTTAAACATGAACTTTAAAAACATTTCAATTTGTCTTACATTGCTATTTGCATTAACAGTTTTAACTGCTAACGCTACACAAACAAAACAAATTCAGTCTACTGACTTAGTTGATCAAGATGGTGATGCAACTAAAGCAGGTGACGAAAATGTTGATGCTAATAAAAAAGCTACTGACACTACTAAAAAATAATACTTTTACGTAAAGTTAAAAAAGCCTGATTTATTCATTAATAAATTGGGCTTTTTTTAATTCAGGGAATTATATAAAATAAGAGTGTACCTAGTTTTACCTGATTTAAGTTAGCACAGCTATCTATATTATATCCTGTGGGGTGTAAAAATAATAGCTCACTAAAACATGTGTCAATGGCATCTTTTTACTTAAGACCATTGCATAATAAGCAGAAAGAAACATATATGATAGAATGAAAAGATAAGTACATACGAAAGAGGAGGCAAAATGTCATTTTTAGTAAGAGAAGCAGAAGAACGTATAGAGAAGAGTAAGTTAGTGCGAATAGCAGGAGT
>NZ_JAJBJD010000210.1 GCF_021811875.1 Candidatus Bandiella numerosa
GCCTATGAGGATAATGGGCTGAAGCTCTTCGGCCCGGACGGCTACAAGCTCTCCGATGAGATCGAGCTGGAGATCGAGAGCCGGATGGACCGGGCGCTTGATGACAAGCTGGCTGCGCCGTCCGCACTTGGGCGCACCCGCCGCGTCGATGATGCGCAGGCGCGCTATGTCGAGATCGTGAAGGCAACCTTTCCAAGGGGCATGCGGCTCTCCGGGCTTCGGGTCTGTATCGATTGCGCGAATGGCGCGGCCTACAAGGTCGCCCCGGCCGCCCTCTATGAACTTGGCGCGGAGATCTTCCCCATCGGTGTGTCGCCGGACGGGTTCAATATCAATCAGGAGGTCGGCAGCACCAACACGCTGGCGCTTCGCGAGGCGGTCCGTAAATACCGCGCCGATATCGGCATTGCGCTCGATGGCGATGCCGACCGCTGCATCCTGGTCGACGAGACCGGCGAGGAGATCGATGGCGACCAGCTGATCGGCCTCATTGCCACCGACTGGAAGAAGCGTGACCTCCTTGCCCGCGACGGCGTCGTCACCACGGCGATGTCCAATCTCGGTC
>NZ_JAJBJD010000176.1 GCF_021811875.1 Candidatus Bandiella numerosa
ATCTGTAATAATTACTTTCTCTGCATTTGCAACATATTATTTCTGACATATACTAACCTTATTTGTGTTATTGTGCATATCATATCAGCTTTCTCAATTGTATGCTATATTTGTTTAGCAATGCCTAATTTTTTAAATCCATTTATTGCATATCTTCCTTGCTTTGCATTTATGCAACGGCCTTATAGGAAGGCTTATGGGAGGTAAAATTTAGTGTGGTTAAAATGCAACAATTAAGATATTTTTTGTGATTTTTAGGTGATATTACTTTAAAGCCTACGTCAAATAACATACATTATATAAAATAATAAATTTATAAATAGCAAAGATATGAATAAGTTTTTAATAACAACAACATTAGTTGCATCTTTTGTAACAACCAATGCAATGGCTACTCCTGAAGTGTCAGTGAATGGCTCTATTGATTCTAAATTTGTTAATAATAGTCAAAAAGAGAAATTTAGGTATGATAATCTTGATCCTTCAACTGGCAAGAAGTTATCAAATAATAATATTGCTACAGATGCTTATATTAACTTTAACATTAAAGGCGAAGTTAAAGAAGGGTTGAAGTATGGTGGTTTGATCAAACTTAATGCAAACACTTCAAAATCTAAGAAAGAAATGTTTGATAAGGATGATAAGCAAAGCATTGCTGAGCAAGTAATGGCATATTTAGAAAGTGGCTATGGTAGAGTTGAAGTGGGTAACTACACTGGCGTTACTGAGTCAATGAAAGTGAATGCAGGAACATTTGCAAGTGCAACAGGTGGTATTAATGGTGATTCTCAATATTATTGGAATCAATATACAATGCAAGATGATCCTAATAGTACTGCAACTCCAAAAGAAAAGGTTAAAACTAAAACAGCGTTTCTACAGACAGCTAACCTTCCAACAAATGAACTAGGTACATTTGGTCTAAGAGGCGTTAATGCTGCTAAGATCAACTACTATACTCCTGAATTTTCTGGATTTAGATTTGGTGCAACCTTCACTCCTAATACCAAAGTTCATGGTACTGCTTCAAGTGTAACTAGCGTAGTGAAAGATAAAGAAGCAGCTGGTTTTAAAAATGTATTTGAAACAGGTTTATCTTACACAAGCGAAATTAAAGACGTTGGTGTGAAATTTGCAGTAGTTGGTGAATTTGGTAAAAATCAAGAGAGTGGTAACATAGAACTAACGAAAAATAAGAAAAACCTTAGAGCTTATGAAGTTGGTACAAACCTAAGTTATAAAGGATTCACAGTTGGTGGTTCTTATGGTGACTGGGGTAAATATGGTGCATCTACTGCTGCTAATGCTCCTGAATTTGGTAGAACAAGTTACTGGACAGCAGGTGTTGGTTATGCTAACGGTCCTTTATCTACAAGTGTAACCCACTTACAAGGCAAAAAAGGTATTGAAAAAGGTGTAACTACAAAAGACAAAAAGCATAACACACTTAGAAATACAGTTATAGGTGTGGATTATAAAGTTGCTCCAGGTGTGATGCCATATGTTGAATTTTCTTCATTCAAGATGAATCAAGCGTCTCAAGATGATAAAGACAATAATAACAAAGGTCATATGATTATGACTGGTGTGAAATTAAATTTTTAATATTTATTTCCCACTTAGTTTAGACTTTAATATCAACAGAGCAGAATCAAATTTTGCTCTGTTTTTTTATTAGACCTCTTTCGATATTGCGCTAATATAGCTTGAGTCAAATAGGTAGTTGCAAAGATTGATGAGCGAAGTGTGGTAAACTATACATAAGCGAAGAATGGCGATGTCAATACTATCTGAATTTATGCTATACGTCGGCACCGTCAAGTTAAAATGAGAATAGAATTATGCGATTGAATAAAAAAAAGAAAAAATATAGAATCAAAAAAAACAAATATAAGAAAAGATGAAGGGGACACCGAGTAGACATAGATATCCAAT
>NZ_JAJBJD010000051.1 GCF_021811875.1 Candidatus Bandiella numerosa
ATTGGATATCTATGTCTGTTTGGTGTGCCCTTCATCTTTTTTGATATTTATTTTTTTAAATCCTACAATTTTATAATCTTTTATTCAATATCAGAATTTTATTCTATTTTTAACTTGACTGTGCCTGTTTTTAGGCAAAAATTCTTGAATTTAAGCTTTTTCTATATTTTGTATCAAAGACAACCTGGCCTCTGGATGTTTAATGTAATTTGGCATAAAAATAAATTTTTCTATAAAATATCCGATAAGATTTAACGCTGAAATTATATCTTGCTTGCAAATTTTTACATTATTATCAACAAAAAATTTTGGTAGTATGAATAATCTATCCTTATATTTTGCACCAACATCTTCAGTAACAACATTACCAGTTTTTGGTGAAATATATTTTAGATTATCTACAGAATTAGTTACTGCACATTTTGACCAATCCAACGCATAACCAGAGCAATTTAATAATCTAGCTTCAAAATTAATATATGCCTTATAATTTTCATTAGAGTTATCGCTAGAGCAGATAGTATGTAATAAATTTTTTGTTTCAATAAAAGTTGTTTTATTTACATCACCATCTTTTAAAGCGGCTTTTATCATTGATAATGTTGAGTTTAATATAGATATTTTGCTACTTTCAAACATAATTTCTGAAAAAATTGAATGCAAAAGCTCAATCTTTAAATACCCTAATTGTTCATTAAGCCTACTTCTCCAGTTAAATAAAACTATATTTCCTGGTATATTCTCATTCTTCTTTTTGTTTATTCTCATTAACCCTGAAATAATACCATTATTCTCTGAAAAACATTTTACAATTAAAAAATTTTCCTGAAATGGTTTTGCAGAAATTATTATTCCTATATCATCAACTTCTATCATAAAAAATTAATACCTTGTTGTTTTAACTTTATAAGACATTTTTTGAGCCGAACTTAATAGCAAAGTTTCAGTTGTAAATTTATCGTAATATTTCTGCACACCATTAACTAATAATCCATCTGTAACACCAGTTGCAGCAAAAATAACATCCTTTTTTACTAAATCTTCTATTTCATAAATTTTATTTATATCAGTAATTCCCATTGCTTTAGCTCTAAGAATTTGCTGATTATTTTTAAATACCAATCTCCCTTGCATTCTACCTCCAACACACCTTAATGCTGAAGCCGCTAAAACGCCCTCAGGAGCACCACCTGTCCCAATATATATATCAACATCATTATCAGGAATAGCTGCAGCTATAACAGCAGAAATATCACCGTCACTAATTAACCTAATTTTTGCTCCAACTGTTCTGATTTCTTCAATTATGCTTTTGTGTCTCTCCCTATCTAGCATCATTATTATTATTTCACTAGGATTGCACTTTTTGTATTTTGCTAAATTTAGTACATTTTCTTTGGCACTAAAGTTGATATCAATAATATTTTTGGGATATTTCGCACTTATTGCTATTTTTTGCATATATAAATCTGGCGCATACAAAAATGAGTTTTTAGAACTTATTGCAATAACCGCCATTGAACCATAATCTGCCCTTGCGCATATAGTAGTACCTTCAAGAGGATCAACTGCAATATCAATACTTTCTCCACCTTTACCCAATTCTTCTCCAATATATAACATTGGGGCCTTATCCCTTTCGCCTTCACCTATTGCAACTTTACCATTCATGGGTAATTTATTTAACTCCTGTCTCATAACGTCGACTGCTACTTTATCGGCAGAAACATTATCACCTTTACCAATCCAATCATAACATGCAATTGCTGTTAATTCTGTGACATTCTGAATACTGTACAGCCAACTGTTATTCATATTTATCTATGAAAAATTAAAAACTATGCTAATATTCCATCAATATATGGTAAAAAATGACCAAGCGCAAAGTATATCAAATAGCAATATGAAAAAAAATAAAATATCTGCCTCAATTCTCGCTGCTAATTTTGCGATTCTTAGGGAGGAAATAAAGAATATTTCTGACTCTGGAGCAGATTCAATTCATTTAGATATAATGGATGGTCATTTTGTGCCTAATATAAGTTTTGGAACAGGTATTGTTAAAGCTATAAAAAAAGAAAGTCGAATTCCACTAAAAACTCACTTGATGATTAGTAATCCAGAAAAATATGTTGATGAATTTATTAAAGCTGGAAGTGATACGATAATTTTTCATCAAGAAGCAGTAATTCACTGTGATCGGTTGATTGATTATATTAAAAATAAAGGAGTGAAAGTTGGTATTTCTATTATTCCTTCTACCCCAGAATCTGTGTTACAATATATACACAAGAAGCTTGATGAGATACTTATAATGACAGTTAATCCGGGCTTTGGAGGTCAGAAATTTTTAAGCAGCCAATTAAAAAAAATTCACAATATCAATTTGATGACTAATAATGCATCGAATATTGATATAGGCGTTGATGGTGGAATTAACCCAGAGACATTGAAAAAATGTGCTAAAAACGGTGCAAATCTTGCAATTGCTGGGAATTATATATTTGCTGGGAGCAATTATAAACTGAAAGTTAGTGAACTTAGGAAAAGTTTTAAAAGTTAGAATAATTCTGCAAGTTCTGTTTTTTCTGCAGTAAGAAGAAAAAGATTATGGGGACTCCTCTTCGCTATTTGAGTTTTTTTTTACAATTACAGTTACTCAGATAAACGTATTGATCATCAATTTTTGGTAAAGAAATAGAAGTGTTTTTTGAAAAAATCCACCCTCCGAAAAGTACTTTATCAGTATTTTTAATTTCAATAAAAGCAAAATTTAATGGATTTAATATATCTTTAGAATCTTTTTTACACTCTCTTAGTGCAATAATGGTTTCTTCATTAAATTTATATTCTTCATTCACTACTATTGTTACATAGCTATTTTTACCAGTATTATAGTTCAACAATCTAATCTTTGCGGAGTCACATCGTTCTAATTTCCCCTCAATTATAGGCTGATTTATTATATCAATTTCACTGTTATTTGATTTATAAATATCTTCTTCAAGAACGCTAAATGGAGAATCCAATTTTTCTTGTTGGTCGGCTGCTGCAACAGCTATCAAGCTAAATAGAAAAACTAAAACTATGCAAAATACTACTCTAACCGATTGAATTTTTTGTGCCTGAATCATTAAAGATATAATTTTGTTCGTCTGAATTTTGCTCATCTGATTTATTTTTACTTAAAAAACTGTTATCATCCATTTGACTAGAATTGTTAGAATTATTACTGTCCTTAAGACCAAATATAAATTTACTTATCATTCCTTCTAGGTTTATAGAAGACTGGGTAAACTCAATTGTGTCCTCATCTACTAATACTTTCTCTTCAGTACCAGGTGTGATTGATATATATTTATCACCTAAGATATTTGAACTTACTATTTGGGCAGAACTGTCTTCAGGTAATTTTATTTTTTCATCTAAGAGAAATTTGACCTGAGCTGAATACGTATCATAATCCAAAATTTGCGATATGACTTTTCCAATTACCACCCCACTAATTTTAACCTCACTGCCAACTTTGATACCATCTGCATTGTCAAAATTGGCATTTATCACATATTGATTGTGTTTATCTAATTTTTGTTCAGATGTCTGATAGACAAAATAACTAAAAATTACAGCTATAAAGATAACCAAAAAACCAACTATAATTTCAAAAACGTTTTTCATAAAAACTACATTGCTAATTTATAAATTATTTAGGTACCCATGCGGTATAGTCACCAGTCGATTTTGGCTTTGTCTTACTTTTTGACAAAAAATGACCTGGAGGAAAATAAGAAAATTTAGAGCCAGTCAAATTCAAATTTCTGCTTTTTCCCAATTTATGTTTTATTGATTCCTCGCCTAAAGGAGCCTTATTTTCTTGATGATGTAACCAACTATACCACTCAGCACTCACTTTAGTTGGTTCTGGTATTCCATTATACGAGACCCAGCGCATATATCTTCCAAAATACCTAGATAGTTTTTTTGATTCATAAAATATATTGCCAAATTCATCCTCACCTACTTTTTTGCCGAAAAATCTACTAAAAATTTTATTTGCTAATTCCATTGATTGCGCTTAAACATAAATATAAGGATGATTGTAGGTGAAAAATTTTTTCTTTCAATAGTAAAGTTCAGAAACATAGTTTAAGCAATTAATTCTTCAATTCTAATTAATTCATTGTATTTGCAAACCCTATCGGTTCTTGAAATTGAACCTGTTTTAATAAACGGGCTATTTGTTGCAACTGCAATATGTGCAATTGTAGTATCTTCGGTTTCTCCTGATCTATGCGATATAATATGGACAAAATTATTATTTTTCGCAAGTTCAATACTTTGCAATGTTTCTGTCAATGTTCCAATTTGATTCATTTTAATTAATATTGAATTAGCCAATTTATTATCAATTCCTGCTTGTAATTTAGCAGGATTTGTTACAAATAAATCATCTCCTACAATATTAATTTTTCCCCCTAATTTCTCATTTAATAGTTTCCATCCTTCTATATCTTTTTCGAAAAATGGATCTTCAATTGAAATAATTGGGTAACTACTGCATAAATTTTCATAAAATTTCAACAATTCAAAATTAGTAAATACGGAGTTTTCCCCCCTGAAATAATATTTACCATTCTTATATAGTTCATTTGCAGCTATATCTAAGGCTAAGCATACTTCTTCTCCAAGTTTGTAGCCAGCTAGCCCTACGGCCTGAGAAATAATGTCTAATGCTTGATTTGTGGTTTTAATATTTGGAGCAAACCCACCTTCATCACCAGTGTTAACTCTAAAAGAATTGTTTTTTAAAATTTTTTTTAGTGAGTGAAAGATTTCGCAGGCAATTTTTAAATTTTCGCTGATACTTGTGTGTTTTATTGGTACTATCATAAACTCTTGAATATCCAATCCATTATCAGCATGCGCACCGCCATTAATGATATTTAACATTGGCTTGGGTAGAGAAAAGGATTTAGCGTTATTTATAGTTTGAAATAGTTGTTTATTTTCAAAATTAGCTCTTGCTTTTGCAAATGCTATTGAGATCGATAAAATAGTATTAGCTCCAAGTTTGGATTTATTGATTGTCCCATCTAGCTCAATTAAGAAATTATCTAAAGCCTCTTGTGAGTTAAAGTGCATATTTAGCAACTTGGCTTTTATCTCATTATTAATCTTACTAACGGCATCCAAAACACCTTTGCCATTATAATTTGGAGACTTATCTCTTAATTCTATTGCTTCATAGATACCTTTTGATGCTCCGCTAGGAACTGCTGCTCGCCCAATAAAATTATTATTTACAACTAAATCTGTTTCAACAGTGGGATCACCTCTACTATCAAAAATTTGCCTGGACTTTATATGGGTTATTTTCACCAATCTTTTCAACCATAAATTATGAGGCCGAGGCCAGAATCGAACTGGCTCATAGCGGATTTGCAATCCGCTGCATTACCACTTTGCTACTCGGCCAGAGCAAGGAACAGCCTATTCCAAATAGTCGTTTTGGTCAAGAATAAACATGATTTATGAGGTATAATTATCTAATTCTTTTATAAGTGCATCTAATTCACTTATAAGAGAGGAATTGTTTAATAAACCAGGACTTATCAATTCATCAATTCCTTCATAAAAAGGTTTGCATTCGTCCCATATATTGCTACAGATTTTTGAATTTTTAATAATGTTTTCTATTTTTGCATCGTCTAAAATATTGTCAAATTTATGTACTTCTTTTAGTATGCCGTTTTCTTGAGTGACAACTATGTTCCAAAAATTACCTTTTAGAAATCTATTCGCATTAATGTTCATATCAACATCTGAAGACATTTTTATATCTAAAAGAGCAGTAGCGCTGATTTTATCATTTGTAGCCTCTGTTTTTAAATAATCCTTAATGTTTAAATTATCAAAACCTATGTTAACAACTAAAAGTGAGTGATCAGTTAAATTTTGGGTTTTGGTAATATATGACAAGCTTTCCCCTAAAGAAGATTTAGATATAAAAGAATGATCAAGATAACCTTGTTTATTTAATTCATGCGGTGGAAAATGCAATTTATCTGCTATGCAAGATTTAATAACCTCTGATAATAACATATCTTTATCAACTGTAGATGAAAAATAGTGCGTTTCTAATTTTTGTGAATTTTTAGCAGATAATAAAAGTAGCGGAACTTTACTTTCTCCCATGGTATTTTCTTCCATGGTTTTTTCAGGAGAATATTTAAATAAATTGTCTAAATAATCCAAAGTATAAGAAATTTGCATCTTGGATTTAATTGTAAAGACCATTGCATAATAGGCAGAAAGAAACATATATGATAGAATGAAAAGATAAGTACATACGAAAGAGGAGGCAAAATGTCATTTTTAGTAAGAGAAGCAGAAGAACGTATAGAGAAGAGTAAG
>NZ_JAJBJD010000052.1 GCF_021811875.1 Candidatus Bandiella numerosa
AGAATGCACACAATGTTTTGCAGATTAAAGCGACTATGTCCTCTAATGAGTGGAATCTTTATGAAGCAAATATTGACAATGAGTTGATTCTAAAAGTTGCTTAACGCTATCTAATATTTATGCTTCCTTTATGCAACAAAGTTCTTCTAAATCACCTGCTAGATATAATGACCCACAAATCATAACTCTTATTGCTTGACCTTGGCTCATTGCAGCACATAAGTCTATTGCCTCTGCAAGAGAAGTGCATTCAACTGATTTAATTCCAAGCCTTTCTGCGGAAATTTTAATTTTATTAGGGTTTTCACTTTTTGGTTCCCATTCTACTGGAACCGCAAAAACATACTCAACTATGTTCTTAAATGATAGCAAAAATCCCTCTATATCTCTGCTCCTAGTTCTTCCGTTAATTAAAAAAGTAGGCATTTGAGAAAATGTTGTTAATGTTGCTGCTATCATCTCAGCACCTGCGGTATTATGCGCCCCATCTAACCATACCTCACTATTCTCAGGCAATAGGGATAAAAGCGTCCCATTTTGAATTTTTTGCATTCTTGCAGGCCATAAAGCACTTGTTATTCCTTTCTTCAAGTGCTCATTAGTTATATTAAAGAAATGATTTAATTTCCTTGCAGCACATATCGCAGTCGATGCATTAATAATTTGATGTATTCCTTTAAGGTTTGGCATTGGAAATTCATTCTCCTCCCTTATTAAAAAATCAATAAATTTAAATCCATTTTTTGTTTTTTTAAATCCCCAATCATTTCGACATGCAAAACTTTTTGATTTAATTTTTCTACACTCATTAATTAGATAATCTAATATCTCATTCTCTTGCCAACCAATAATACAAAGTGAATCTTTTTTTATTATGCCCGCTTTTTCACTTGCAATTTTTAATAGAGTTTCTCCTAGAAATTCCATGTGATCAAATGAAATAGGAGTTACGATACTCATCAATATATTTTCTATAACATTAGTTGCATCATGCCTTCCACCTAAACCAGTTTCTAATAATACTATATCCGCAGGAAATTTTGAAAATGCTAAAAATGCAGCAACTGTGGTTGCCTCAAAAAAAGTTAAATCTAACCCATCTGACTTTAATCTACATTCCTCAATAACCTCATATAACTGTTCATCGCTGATTTCATTATTAGAAATAACAATACGCTCATTGAATCTAATTAGATGTGGAGAGGTATATTGATGCAGAATATATCCTGCTGCATTAAATATTGCTTTAAGAAAAGCGATAGTAGAACCTTTCCCATTAGTTCCTGCAACATGAATCACGGGAGGAATAGTTTTTTCTGGATTTCCCAATTTTTTTAATAGAGTTTTTGTTCTTGTAAGCCCTAAATCAATAAAGTTAGCACCAAACTGTTTAGGCCAATGAGGCATTCTTACCATAAATATTAGTTTAAAATATATTGAGCTAACTGCTAATTTAGCATATAAATAGAAAAATTCTAAACTCATTAATTACATAGGCATATGCATAATTTAAAACAGATAGCCGTTGGTAACGTCAAAATTGCAAATAACCTGCCAATAGTATTGATTGCAGGACCATGTCAGATGGAATCAAAGGAACATGCGCTTTATATGGCTAAAGCTATTAAAAATATTGCTGATTCCCATTCAATGAGTTTAATATTCAAAACATCATTCGATAAAGCAAATAGAACATCAATTGGTACAAAAAGAGGAATTGGAATAGAAGCATCAATACCAATATTTGCTCAAATTAAGGAAGAAATTGGTTGCCCAATTCTCACCGATATTCATTCTCCAGAACAATGCAATATAATTGCGAAAGTTGTTGATATATTACAGATACCAGCATTTTTGTGCAGACAAACCGATTTATTAATTGCAGCAGCAAATACCGGTAAAATTATCAACATAAAAAAAGGGCAATTTCTTGCTCCTTGGGATGTTAAAAACATTATTAGTAAAATTGAATCATCAGGTAATAAGCAGATATTGCTGACAGAGCGTGGCGTTTCTTTTGGTTATAACACATTAATTAATGACATGCGTGGTTTGGAAATAATGAAGGAAACTGGTTATCCAGTGGTTTTTGATGCCACTCACTCCGTTCAGCAACCTGGTGGCTTTGGTAACCAGAGTGGGGGGCAACGTCAATTTATAAAACCCCTTGCAAGGGCAGCGACTTCAATAGGAATAGCTGCTTTATTCATCGAAACACATGATAATCCTGATATTGCTCCAAGTGATGGCTCATGTATGCTTCATATAGATGACCTAAATCAGCTACTTATGGAGATCAAAGAATTCGATAATATAGCTAAAAAATTTACTACTTAAATGAACAATTCTGAAGATGACATTAAAATTATTGCTCAAAATAAAAAAGCTTATCACGAGTACGTAATTGAAGATAAAATTGAGACAGGAATTATTTTGGCTGGGTCTGAGGTTAAATCTTTGAGATTTTCAAAAGCTAGTATTAATGAGTCATACGCACATAGCATTGGCAATGAGATTTTTATATTGGGAGCCAATATTCCAGAGTATAACAAAGCAAAATCATTTAAGCACTCTCCAACAAGGCAAAGGAAGTTACTATTGCATAAAAAAGAGATTAAAAAATTAATTGGGTTGATAAAGCGTAAAGGTTATACCTTGATACCTCTGTCGCTATATTTTAATAAAAAAAATATCGCAAAAGTTTTATTAGGTATAGCAAAAGGCAAAAAAAAGCATGACAAGAGGCAAGTTATAAAAGAAAGGGACTTGGAAAGAGACAAAGCGCGAGAGCTTAAAAATTCTTGATTGTCAATCTCAAACTATTTAAAGATCAAGGATATTATTATGTAGTACATTGGTATGCCAAATATAATATTAAATGGAAATGTAATCGCTAATGACATAGGAATATATATTCCAGCTTTAGCCTCAGGCAAAGCCAATCTCATCGCAGCTGGTACTGCTATATAGGAGGCACTAGAACATAACACCGTAAATAATAAAGTTGTGCCCTTATCAACCCCGATGATATAACATAGCATCATTCCAATTAAAGCATTGATGATCGGCATATAAATACCAAATAAAAATAGAGAAAAATTCAATTTTTTAAAATGATGAAATTCTTTTGCAACTATCAAACCCATGTCCAGTAAAAATAGGCATAAAATTCCATTAAATGGAGTTATTAAAAAAGCCTCCACTTTTTCATAACCAGTTTTTCCAGTGATAAAGCCAATTATGAAGGAGCCAAGCAATAACAATATAGCACCGTTTGTAAAAATTTCCCTGTAAAGTATCTTCTCTTCATTCTTATGATTTTTTGTTTTAGGATCTTTTTTATGTGCAATATATAAACCTGATAAGATAGCAGGAGCCTCCATAATAGCTAATATCGAAATTATGTAACTCTTATGCTCTATATTATAAAATTTGATAAACGATACGGCTGTTGCAAATGTAACTATACTTACAGATCCATAATGCGCAGCAACTGCTGCCGCTGTGGGTTTATCTAATTTAGTTAATAAATTTAACAACCAAAAACTAATAAAAGGAATAGAAAAACTTAACATTATTCCAGTAACTACTAAGGATAACATTTGTAAGTTAATTTCGTTATCTGATAAAAGACTGTAACCACCCTTAAATCCTATAGACATCATTAAATAGATAGTTAAGTATTTACTTATACTTGTAGGCACGCTTAAGTCTGATTTAATCACACCAGCTATAATACCTAAAAGAAAAAATAAAATAGCAGGTGATAGAAGATTATTTGATATGATGTTGAGCAATTCCATGCGTTTTAATTATATATTTTCAATCTAATACTATAACTGAGAGCATTTTCTCATGGTTATAGAATTTCTACAAATTGAATTGGTCAGGTAATAATTTGAAGGTTGATTATCAAATATATCTTTAGTGAAATTTTTTTGTTTTAGTGGATTTTTGATTAAGTCATTACGAATTAAACCATTTGAATTTCTAAAAACAGGATTAGTATTGCGCATAATACCTCTAATTTCATTAAGGTTAGAATATGGTAGCTCAATATCTGTTAACTTTGCTAATTCCAAAATAATTTCCCAATCAATCTTTGCTTCACCAAGTGGATCAATTGTAGCGTATGTATTTTGTACTCTACCCTCTAGATTTACATAAGTAGAATTTTTTTCAGTAAATGCTGGTGCTGGAAGAATTATATCAGCAATTTCAGCTACCTTATCTCCATGATGACCAATATATACAATAAACGCTTTTGGATTAATCTTTTTTAAATCTATTTCATCAGCTCCTAGTAAAATGATTATTTCACATTTTTGTAAAATTTGTGCTGTATCCATTCCAGTACTATTTGGGATAAATCCTATGTCTAGCCCACCTACTCTGGAAGCGGCTGTATGAAGAATGTTGTACCCATTCCAATTTTTATCTAGATAATCATATTGGTTGAGTAATTTAGTAATAAAATATTCATAGGCCTCAAAATCACTTTGAGTAGTTAAGTGTTCTCCAAAAATAAGCATTGGCTTTTTGGCCCTTTTCAAATCCTCACACAATGGGTGATCACCATCAGTAATTTGCTTTAATGCCCATGGATTATTACTAAGGAATTTATAAGGGTAAGTTAAGTCAACTTTATTGCCTATTAAAGCTACAGGAAGCTTATTATTCAAATAGGCTTTTCTGATTCTAGCATTAACCATTGTCGCTTCATGCCTTGGATTACAGCCAATTAGTAGGCAATGGTCAGCTTCCTCAATGCCACTGATTGATGTGTTAAAAACATATTTAGCCCTATTTTCGTTTGATAGCTTACTTCCATTTTGCCTACAATCGAAATTTCCGCTACCAATTGCTTCAAGATAGTTTTTGACTACCAACATTGTTTCTATATCAGTCAAGTCACCTGCTATAGCGCCAATTTTATTTGCATTTGTAGAACTTATTTTTTGTGCAAGCGTGCTAAGTGCCACATCCCAATTGCATTCTACCAGTCTATCTTTGCTTTTAACCATTGGTCTATCAAGTCTCTGATATTTTAAACCATCATAAAAAAACCTGGTTTTATCTGATATCCACTCTTCATTAATATTATCATTATTAAATGGAAGTATCCTCATAACCTCATTTCCTCTGGTATTCACGATGATATTAGAACCAACTGCGTCCATAACATCGATTGAACGGGTCTTATGCAACTCCCAACTTCTTGCTTTAAATTCATATGGTTTTGAGGTTAGTGCACCAACTGGGCATAAGTCTATTATATTCCCTGATAACTCAGATTTAACGCCACCTTCAATATAATTTGTGATTTCCATATCCTCTCCTCTTCCAATACCGCCCAACTCATATGTTCCTGCGATATCCTCAATAAACCTAACGCACCGTGTACAATGAATGCATCTTGTCATATGCGTTTGAATCAAGGGACCAAAATCCTTATCTTTAACAGCACGTTTCTCATCTTTATATCTGCTTTCAGCTCTACCATACTTCATCGCCTGTTCTTGTAAGTCGCACTCCCCTCCTTGGTCGCATATAGGGCAATCTAGTGGATGGTTTGCAAGTAAAAATTCCATCACCCCTTCTCTAGCTTTTTTTACAAGTGGGGTATTAGTGTGAATCACCATTCCTTCCATTACCACTTGCGCACAACTTGCAATGGGTTTCGGTGCTCTTTCCATTTCAACTAAACACATCCTACAATTTCCAGCGATTTTTAATTTGTCGTGATAGCAAAATCTGGGTATTTCAACGCCAGCTTTCTCACATGCTTGAATAACTGAAAAACCTTCAGGAACTTCAATTTCTATATTATTAATCTTTAACTTCGGCATAATTCACGTAGATATGTGTTAAACTACTATTTATTGAAAGTTATACCATAAGAATATCGCGTCTTCTATTAATAAATAACGCCCTAATGCTATTTTTGATTTCAACTATTTACTACTCTCTAGAGGACTACAGTATTCTTTTTTAGCAATATCCTCTTTACAAAGTTTATTCATCAATAAATTTAACTCTCTCAATTGCTTATCAACAAGCTTATATTTACCATCTTTAACTACCACACTACTACCAGGCGTAAAAAATTTACCACTTTTAAGCTTTGATACTAATTCCGGATATGCACTAGCTTTCAAGTCTTGCTTAATTACTTCAAAATCATCAATAAATTTATATACTCCTCTTTCGCTATCAATACTTAACAAGCCAATTGCTAATACCTCACCACCTTTTACCTCAAATCCCCCATATACAAGTTGGAAGCATAAATATTAGATAGCGTATAAATAGGAAAAGTGCTAACCTTTGACCTAAAACAATACAGGTATCAAATGGATTTTGAAATAATAGTAAGAAAAAAAGAAAAAGGCGAGGTAGTATCAGA
>NZ_JAJBJD010000177.1 GCF_021811875.1 Candidatus Bandiella numerosa
CTCTCAGAGACTTTATCAAGAGATACAATCGAAAAACCAAGGCTTATTCCAAAGCCGCTGATATGGCTGAATTATCTGTGTATATACATTTCTTCTTTGACGCTATATTTGCTTAGCAATGCCAAAAGTAGATCTTGTGAAGTTGCAATGTATTTCTTATCTCAATATCATCAGTTTAAAAATTTCCAGATGAGATTTGATTGCTTTTTGATTGATAAATATGGTAGATTTAAATATATAGAGAATGCCTGGGAAGTGAATGGGGAGCAGTTAATGGGAGTTTTATGATAGATTTAGCCAACTTTAATAATTGCAAAATTGGAATATTCGGTTTGGGTAAAACAGGTGTTGATTCTCTCAATGCTTTTTTAACAAAAAATACTCAGATCTTTTCATGGGACGATAATAAGGAAAACATTTTACGTATCAAAAAAACAATAAATAAGGATAAGAATATTCATTTTTCTAATATAATTGATCCGTTCGATGTTAAGAAATTAGATTTTGTGATAGTGAGTCCTGGTGTTCCTAATCAATATCCAGCTCCGCATAAAATATTTTCAATTTGCGAAAGATACAAAATTCCGATTATCACAGATATTGATATATTATTTAAGGCATGCCCGGTAGCTAATTATATTGGAGTTACTGGAACAAATGGTAAATCAACAACTGCATCTCTAATTTATCACATTTTGAGTGCAAATAACTACAAATCAGCTCTAGGAGGCAATATTGGAATACCTGTCTTAAGTCTTCCAAATTTTAATAGTGCAACAGAGCATTATGTTATTGAACTGTCATCTTATCAACTTGATTTAATGAGAGATTATAAATTCAATATTGCATCACTTCTCAGTATTACCCCCGATCATTTAGATAGATATGAGACCTTTGAGGATTACAAAAATGCTAAAACAAAAATATTCCATAATCAAAATGAAAATGATTTTGCTGTAATATCATTGAATAATGAAGTTAATAGAGCAATTTTTAAAGAACTCAAGCTGATAAATAAGCAGAAAATTATACCAATATCTAGTAAAGAAGCTTTAGAAGGCGTTATCTCTGTGATAAATGACAAAATTTATGATAATTATTTTGAACATAAAATTTTTAACCTCAAGGTGCCTAATAGTTTAATTGGTTCTCATAATGCTGAAAACATAGCCATAGCATATGCAACAGCTAGAGCACTTAAAATTGAACCTGTAAATATTATAAATTCACTCAATTCATTCATTGGATTGCCTCACAGAATGGAATTGTTTTTTCAAACTAGCAACTTAACTTTTATTAATGATAGTAAAGCTACAAATATTGCTTCTTGTAAAGAAGCATTAGACTCCTTTAAAGATATTTACTGGATTGCAGGAGGGATATTTAAAGAAAAAAGCACAAATGAGCTTTGTAATCACCTTAAAGAAGTGAGACATTGCTATTTAGTTGGCAAAGATGCAGACAAGTTTATACAAATATTGAAAGAGAATAAAATACCATACTCTACTAGCAAAACAATTGAAAACGCTTTAAGTGAAATCAGAGAGACAGTCAAAAATGGCACTATCTTGCTTTCTCCTTGTTGCTCTTCGTTCGACCAATGGAAAAATTTTGAAGAAAGGGGGGAGAGATTTAAAACTTTGGTTTCTGATATGTTTCTCTAAAGCGTTTTGACTGAAGTGACCCAAAAACAAGAATAAAAGTTAAGCAATATTTTTATACAATCCGTAACATAGCATTTCAAAATTATTGGGTATCGCATGGACATTCCCCTGGAAGCATAAATATTAGATAGCGTTAAGCAACTTTTAGAATCAACTCATTGTCAATATTTGCTTCATAAAGATTCCACTCATTAGAGGACATAGTCGCTTTAATCTGCAAAACATTGTGTGCATT
>NZ_JAJBJD010000053.1 GCF_021811875.1 Candidatus Bandiella numerosa
TTTCTTGAATTCCTATTATTCTATCAGCTTTTATACCAAACTTATCGTTCTTCTTTATATGAATCTAATTTTTTAAATCCATTTATTGCATATCTTCCTTGCTTTGCATTTATGCAACGGCCTTTTTTAATAACTCATTATTTTTTAATAAATCATCTATTTCCACCAATGGATCCAAAATTCTTTTAGTTAAATAGCTTATTAGAGAAGATGCTTCTATTAACTCAGTTACAGTGACGGCATATAAAAATGGCTTTATACTGATAGATTGTTGTTGATTTATATTTTTTACTATTATTAATTCAATCTCTCTTGAAATAGCATTATGCTCTTTTAACTCAACTTCTTTATATTCATCAACTAAACTTTCAGCAAAGTAATCTTCTACTTTTGCGATTACTCCACTTTCTTGCGATTTTTTAACATCATATAGCTCCCTTATTTCTTTGACAGATAACTTTACCCAAATAACTCCCTTTGGTGGATCATAACTCACTACAACTGACGTTTCTGAAAAATGCTTAAGAATTTGATCATCTACAAACGCATGTGTAGCCTTATATGTATGTACTAAAAAAGGTGGCTTTAACTGATTAAATGATATTGAACTTGGAGCTTGTAAAAAGCTCTTCTCCATTCTTGAAATAGATACTTGATGAACATCTGGAGCAGTTAGTTTAAATATGGATAGCTCATCTATTCTAACTCCAAAATGTTTTGCAATATCTATAAATGAATTGTATGAAGCCATTGCTCCATCTATGTGATATTCATCTCCTACTTTATGTATATATCTTGTAGGAAGCGCCGTTACCGATAGTGCTGCATCTGTATATTTCCTACCAGCTGCTTCTCCTATACTTGACCAACTATATAATTTTAACTCTTCTCCCATAGTTTTATATTTTATACTACACCCATATACTGGCTTCACAGCTGTTTCTAAATTTTTTCCTTCAAATATTTTATTATATACTTGTGATAATGTTTGATAACCTAATTCATTTGTTTTAAAACCTGTTTTTTTATAATCCATTATTAAATTATGCCAATGCGTTATAAATTCAGAAACTTCTCTAGCACTATATTTTGGTTCTCCATATTCATTGGGTACAGTTAACATAAATGATACAAGTGCTCCTGATGAACTGCCCTCTATTGCATCAAATAACTCTGCTATTTTTCTACCTGTTCTTTCTTCTATGTATTCAAGTATTCTTAAGCCACCTAATACTAGAGTTCCGCTACCTTGTATTGACAATACCTTTTGCTTCATTTTTAAAATGTAAAATTAGTATTAAATATTAATAACATTTACCTAATTAAAAATCTATTACTCATATTAAATTGCATATACTTATTTAATATTATTAGCTTTAAAAATGTATTAGTGTGCGCCGGGCATAATGTAAAAACAAAGGGTCCAAGTCCTTTATGTGCTGATATAGAGCAGTACATTAGCTGAGAAATAGTTATCTTCGTGAAGAGTTGGCTGAAGGAAGTTGACGGTAAAGTAAAACTGAAACAAACAAAAACTTGATAATAGACCGTTATAACTGGATAACCTATTAATAACTAAAGTATATCCGACACTACATGCTTACACATTCCCCATTATACTTTGAAAGATTTCTACTCTCTCTTATAAAGAATGTAATTATATAAAAATTACATTCTTTATATAATTATTATTTACATAATTATAAGAAAATTTTTATACACTCTATAACCCTTTTTATCCTTAGTACCATACCAGCTATGCGGAACGAAATAGTAGTTTATGCGGAACGAAATAGTAGTTTATGCGGAACGAAATAGTAGTTTATGCGGAACGAAATAGTAGTTTAAATTTGTATTTTTATCCCTTTAGAGGCTTTTTTAGGAGTAACTTTTTCAATATCAAAAGGTAAGTTAATAGAGCTTCCTAAATCATACAATCTTTTGATTTGTACTTCCTTTATGTATTTGTAATACTGTTCATATAATGAACCATCTTCGTTATATTTTCCATTTGAAATTTCACCAAAAAGAGTGAGATTAAAAAGACTTTTTTCTGCATCAGAAGGTTCTTTAAAAAGCCAATGAAAATCAATAAGACCTATTTTTTTACCTTGCAAAAGCGCTTTTTCTACCGGTTTCCATTTTTTTTTGATATTTCTATCATCTCTTTTCATATATCCGCCTAAATTCATGCATTCAGTAATATTTAATGTTATGGTCTCTTTTTTTACGCTTGCAAATTTTAAGCATAATTTATAAATGAAATGCCTTGATTTATCACTCCCCCTTCTTTCAGGTATATTTCTTATAGTTTGTAAAGGTAGATATCTTTTACTTATAAGATGTTTATACTCCAGGTAATTTGGCAATAACTCTATTCCTTCTAACCTAACAATTATTTCGGGGTTAAGTTTTGAATAAACAACTCTGCGAATCCTAATAAGATCAAAAAGTTCATAAACTAATCCCTTATCTGTTTTTTTATTTTTATAATTTTCTAAACTTTTTTGTGGGTTAAGAGCCTTAATTCTTACAGAAGCTTGATTTAAAAGTAAATTAAGTTTTTGATGGCGCATTTCTTGTGTTATCTTTTTGACTTTGCTTAATCGCAATAATTCTGTTCCAGTTAATTTTTCAACTTTATTCGTTGTATGATTTTCCATATATTCAAATAATAGCATCATAACTTCAAATGTTTCAGTATTTCGTATACTTAAAAGACAAGTAAGTGCTTCCTGGAATGTATTGGTTTCTATAGTTGCTAATTTTACTAAAGGACTTTTGCCTTTAGCAGCTTCATTTAATATCTCTAAAATAGCGTTTTCATCTTTCTTACGTCTGTATACTTCAAGTTCGTCTATTTTTTCATGTATATTTTCAATTTTTTTACTGGAAATTAGTTTATTTGTTTCTTCATAAGCTGTTGGAATTCCAGAAAGTTTGTGTTTTGGTTTTTTATTTGTCATACATTAAACTCTATGAATAAATGTATTTCTTTCATTAGAAATAATGCTACCACTTTTAGGATTCCAGCGTAAGAAAATTTCTTCTTCAGGCTTACCATTCCTATTTTTTGTCGGATTAATAGAGTATACATCACTATCCATGCTTGTTTTTATAGAATACACAACAAAAGCATCTCTCCCGTATTGATCTGAGTCAGCTAGATTTTCTGTCCTTGCGTAACCGTCATCATTTTCTTTTGTAGCTCTATTTGCCTGGCATATTGCTTGAACATGTATATTTTTTTCTTTTGCTAAAAACTTCATCCATGTTGATATTTGTATATGTTTAGTGATATCCATTAAACTTTTTAAGCTTAAAATGTTAGCATAGTCTATTAATATATAATCAGGTTTATAATTAAGATTAATTTCTAAATTATCTAATACTACCTCTATTTGATCTATTGAATGTATGTCATCAATAATTAATAATCTATTTTTATACAACTCAATATATTTTTCTGCACTTTCTATATAGTTCTTTTTTTGGGTAGTAAATACAGTGTTATCCTTAGATATAAAATTATTTTTTATTTTCCATGACTCGATATCATACTCGGCAGCAAATAATCTTTGAAGAAAAGTTTTTTTCTTCAACTCTAATGAAAATACTATGATTTTTGCATCTAAATTATTTTTTAATATTTTATTAACAAAATTTACACCAAGAACGGTCTTGCCTTTACCAGTTCTTCCTACTATTATTGTATTTTCGCCTTGGATAATAGGGCATTGTTCATCGACAGTTTTATATCCGGTGTATAAAATTCTATCTGGAGTTAAAGTATCTAATATTGAATCTTTTGTTATAACATATCTTGGATAAGAAGATTGCAATGTTTCTTCTTCTTTTTGCAGAACTTCATAATCTAAAGCAAATAAATCTTTTAAGGAGTGGCCTTCATTTAAAAAATCAGTTACATCGTAGCCACTTTTGGTTTTTTTGGGGAATTTATAGATTAAAACTTTTTTAAACTCTTGTATTAGAGTAGATGCTAGCTTCTTACCTCCTTCTATCCCAGCATCATCATTATCATAAATTATATAAATGTCTGATGGCTTTAATTCTCTTAGTTTTTGCAAAATGTTCTGTGGAACTGTTTTTGCGCCTGTAGTTATAGTAATAGCCATGAATTTATCTTCCATCCCAGCTTGCAATATTGCTTCTGTCAATCGCAAACAATCCTTTTCTCCTTCAGTAAAAATAATATTTTTCCCTTCTTGAGGTGATAGTTCATGGAATAGTGATGCAGTATAATCTTCAAAAAATTGGTTACTTTTATTTGTCTTTTTATCTTTATTAATAGAAATGCCTTTATATCCTAGTGTAATACCATCATCTGATTGTGGATATAATATATATTCATTGCGAGCTTTTAGACCAAATCTAATTGCTGTTTCTTGAGAAATACCAATATTGGCTAGGTATTTGAAGTGCTTAGAGTCAAGCTCTTTTATTACTTTTTGGATATTACTGTTTTTCACATTTGTAGCTTTAGTGAGTGATTTAGTAGAGTAGTTAATGCCTGCTATATTGCATGCTATAGATTTTATTGCTGAGAAATCATTTTTAATATCAAGTCTCTCCATTTTAGCTATAACATTAAAGATATCATCTCTATCAAAGCATTGACGTGACATACATGTTGCGGTACCTCTCTCATCTTTTGCTACTAATGAAGGGGTTTTATGGCCGCTCTGTTTCCCTCCTACTTCATGCATGATACACCACCATGCACCGCTCGATTTACTTGTACATTCTCCCCCGTAATACTTAAGTACGGCACTTATAGAGAGCATCTCTTTGATTTTAGCGGGAGTAATTTGTGATAAAGTTTTCATGTGCAATAATACCCGTGGTAATATTTGGTGCAGTTATAAAGTAAGAGATTTCTAAGAAGAAATATCATTGAGTGCGGAACTTAATGCTTTTACTAATAATTTTCTAGCCATATACCTTTGTGATCTGTCGTGTACATTAGCAATTTTTTGTAATAGAGACAATTCATATTCAGTTAGAGGTACTGTAAAAGATTTAGTTGGTCTAATATTCTTATTGTAACTATCTTGTATAAGATGATTTTCAGCGTCCTGGCCAAATAACTCAGCTTTTTCTTCTTCTATTTTATTTTTTGTTAATGGGGAATTAATTTTGAATTTACTCATTGATCATCTCCTGGACTAAGTTTTTAATTTCTGATATGGCTTTGTCATTTTGCATTTCTGTGATTCCTTTCCCTTGTAATAATGCTTCTCTATAAACTTTTCTTTCCATTATAATTGATTTAGATAATTTTAAATAATCACTTAAATTATTAATTATGTGAGAGGCCTCTTCATGATCATTACTTTTATAATTTGGAGAAGCCATAGAGATAATAGCAAAAGATTGCAGTTTGTCGTTTATATCGCTAGCGACATTAATTAATTCACAAACATGCGGCAGAGTTTCTAAATCAGCTTGAGATGGTTTTATGGGACAATAAAATTTGTCACAAATTGTTAATGCAGTTCTTAAGCTTTTACTGTCTCTACCAGAGGCGTCTAGTAATATAATATCGTAATTTGTAGATAGCTCTTTAATAATCTCACGCACATTTCCCTCTTTTGAAACGCCAAATATTTTACTGAATGTAGGATTTAGTTCATTGCGTCTATCTACCCAATTTAATGAAGTCTTTTGAGGATCAGAATCGATTAACATAAGCTTTGCGCCTCGAGAAACTAGCTCTACAGCTACATTAGTAGCAATGGTACTTTTACCTACGCCGCCTTTTTCCCCTCCTATTACTATTATTTGAGCTCTATTCATTTAGTGTGTCTACAACCGTTTTAGAACTACCTTAGAGTAGTTTAAGCATTTTGTCAATATATAACTAAACGTAAGTTGCAGCTGTTATAGCTTGGTCTGAAACAAATCTAAGTTAAACTAAACCACAGCAAGATAGCTCTACTTTAAATCTAGTTTAGTTATGGTTTAGCTCTGAGTTAATCCAAAGTTGCAGCAAGTTGCACTACAACTATTTTAGGCTAAAATCGGAGTAGTTATCGTTCTAAACTAGCCATTCTTTAAGTTTAGTGAACCTATTTGTATTTTTCTTATTTCTAACAGCAAAGGAAATAGCTTTCTTTTGACCTACTAATATAGTGGACTGAAAAATCAAGACAAAATTTTGAGAATTTTGCTTCCTATTATTAAGCAGCATTTTTCAATGCCTCTAAATAAACATTCATGGGCTTTTTATAGCCAATGCTAGAATGAAATCTTTT
>NZ_JAJBJD010000054.1 GCF_021811875.1 Candidatus Bandiella numerosa
TTACTCTTCTCTATACGTTCTTCTGCTTCTCTTACTAAAAATGACATTTTGCCTCCTCTTTCGTATGTACTTATCTTTTCATTCTATCATATATGTTTCTTTCTGCCTATTATGCAATGGTCTTAATTTGTTATTAAATTCTTTAAGATAAACTGGTTTTGCTTTATCATCGAAAAATTTTGAATCGTCAATTTTTTTTGGGATTGCTAAACTATATTTCTCTAAAATTTTTTTTATATTTATTTTATTGTTATCAGGGGATAAAACATTTGCTGATAAAATACTTATTGAAAAAAACAATATACTGATAAATAATGCAAGCTTACTCATTCGATTTAGTTTGATCTATACATCGTACACTAACAATAATGTTTAATTACAAAAAGTACATTACATTTTTATTATTAATAATTCTACTTGCTGCTTCCTTAAGTGCATGTGGAGTTAAAAAAGAGTTATACAGAGTTGAGGATGAAAATAAATAATACTAAGATACCCAATGTATTTGAGGCAAAAATAATAGAAGTAACAAGATGCATTTCTGATTTGAAAGTTGGTATTCCCATTATTTTAGAACATGGTAATCAAAAAAATTTAATATTGTCACTTGAAAGAATAAATAAAAAAATTTTTAACGAGATAAAAAATGCACTCAAGGAAGTTAATTTAGTTATTACACAACAAAGAGCCAATTTTTTAAAACTTAAACATTGCAAAATAAATTGTCAAAATCTTGATTTTAATGAAGTTGAAAAAATTGCTTTTGGCTTAAAGAATGTCGATCTGAATACACATGATTATTATGAAATGTCAAATTCAGATGAAAAAGCGTTACTGCTTTTAAAGATTAGTGAATTAATCCCTGTGGCGATAATTGCTAAAGTAGACTCTAAAATGGAATGGAATTTTCCCATAAACTCATTAAAATCAGAATGCATGGATGATTTTGTTGCTAAGACCAATAATGATTTACATGAAGTATGTAATGCAGACTTAAAGTTAAAATTTGGAAAAGGGAAAATAAGATGCTTTAGGTCACAATTTTCAAAAGATCATTATGCTATAATTATCAATTCAAAAAACAAAAAAAATAATAATAAAACTCCTTTAGTTAGAGTCCATTCTTCATGTTTTACTGGAGACATATTTAACAGTATTAAATGTGATTGTCATGAACAATTTCATAACGCTATCAAAATTATGAGCGAAAAAGATGGTGGCGTTATAATTTATTTAAACCAAGAAGGAAGAGGGATTGGCTTAACCAATAAAATTAGAGTCTATAAGGCTCAATCCAGTGGATTTGATACAGTAGAAGCAAATGAAAATTTAGGATTTGAAAATGACGCAAGAGGGTTTATAACCGCTTCTAAAATTTTAAAAAAGTTAAACATAAATAAAATTGACTTACTTTCAAATAACCCTGCAAAAGCAAAAGATTTAATAAAGCAGGGAATTATGGTTGAAAATGTTATTTCTCATCAATTTTTTAGTTCAGAAATAAAAAAATATTATGAGAGTAAGGCGAAAAAATTAAATCATGATATTGAAGTATAAAAATTTTTGAAATATGATTATCGCTAAATATTTTATATAATAAATTTATGAAAAAAGTAGTATCAAAGGCGTTAATGTTGTCATGCATGTCTCTTGGTTTAGTTTGTTTTGCAAATGCGGAATTTAAAGGTCCTCAAGCACAGAGTCTGACGCACCCGAGTCAGGGTCTAACAACCGTGCAAACAGTACTTAATGGCGCATTTCATGGTCAGCAAGTTTTTTTACAAGGTAATATAGCTCAAAAAATTTCACATGATAAATATATGTTTAAAGACAGTACAGGTGAAATCGTTATTGATATTGATCAAAAACATATGCCATTTGAAGATTTTTCTGCATCTGACACAGTTAAGATATATGGAGAAGTAGAAATGAAGAGAAAAAATCCAAGGATAGAAATAGATGTTGCTAGAGTTGAAGTTGTCAAGCAAGCTACAGATGTGCATAAGAAATAAATGAACGGGTGGCTTTTAGTAGATAAGCCAATTGGGATAACATCTTTTCAGGCAATTAATAAATTTAGGAAATTGCTAAATGTTAAAACGGGGCACTGTGGAACTCTTGATCCATTTGCCTCGGGTTTTTTGTTGGTAGCACTTGGTAAAGCGACTAAGCTGGTTGATTATGCGATGAATTTTGAGAAAAAATATACCTTTACAGTTAAATGGGGTATTTCAACTGATAGTGACGACTTGACTGGCAATATTACAGGAAATAGTAAAATTATTCCTACAGAGCAACAAATTATAAATAAATTAGAATATTTCATAGGTGAGATTGAGCAGGTACCTCCAATATTTTCCGCTGTTAAAGTAAACGGAAAAAGAGCGTATGAGTACGCAAGAATAGGTGAAGAGTTAATTTTAAAATCAAAAAAAGTCTCTTTAAAGAAATTTTCTTTAGAATCACATAAAAATGACTTAAGTACGTTTAATATTATCACAAGTAAGGGATTTTATGTTAGAGCGCTTGCTAGAGATTTTGCAAAGTCATTAAATACATTGGCCCATGTAGTGGAATTAAGAAGAAATCGAAGTGGAATTTTTAAAAATATGGAGATGATAAATACGGAAATAACAAAAGAATTCTTGCATAATAACGAATTATATGATTACATACGTGCAAGAATTCTGCCTCTAGATTATGTGCTAGACGACGTCCCTGTGTATAATCTGGATTCAAGTGATGCTAAAAAATTGAAAAATGGTCAGTCTGTTATTCATAAATTGTCGCTTGAGAATGATTCCAAGATAGCTATTAAAAGTAATGATACGTTAGTTGCGTTGTGCACATACGTTGATAGTTATTTAAAACCAACAAAAACATTTTAATGGAGGATTTAGATGTCGATTACAAAAGAATTAAAGAGAGAAATTATTTCTCAATTTTCATTTGCTGAAAATGATACTGGCTCAACGGAAGTGCAAGTTGCGTTGTTTACGCAACACATAAGCAATCTTACTGAGCATTTAAAAATAAACAAAAAAGATTATCAAGCACGAAGAGGTTTATTAGTATTTGTTACAAAAAGAAAAAGATTGTTAACTTATTTAAAAAACAAGAATAATGATCGTTATGAGAAATTAATAAAAGAATTGAAACTTAAAAGGGTATAAATGTTTAATATAGTAAAAAAATCGATAGAATGGAACGGTAAAAAAATTGAATTAGAAACAGGAAAGATAGCTAGGCAAGCTAGCGCATCTGTTATAGTTAGAATGGGAGAAAGTACAGTTTTGTGTACAGTAACTTTTAGTAAAAATTTAAAAGAAGGGATCGATTTCTTTCCCTTATCCGTAAATTATTTAGAAAAATATTATGCAGCAGGAAGATTTCCTGGTGGCTTTATGAAAAGAGAAGGGAAACCTTCTGATAGAGAAACATTAATTTCAAGGTTGATTGATAGGCCAATCAGACCTTTATTTCCAGAAGATTTTTTATATGAAGTTAATGTCATCTGTAAAGTTTTATCATACGATGGCAATTCTCCAACTGATATTTTAGCAATAATAGGGTCTGCAGCGGCATTAAAAATCTCTGAAGTTCCATTTGATAATTTGCTTGCGGCAGTAAGAGTTGGATTAATTGATAATGAATTTGTACTTAATCCATCTACACAAGAATTGGAAAAATCAGAATTAGATTTAGTAATTGCTGGTACAAATGATTCAGTGCTAATGATTGAATCTTCAGCTAAAGAAATTGATGAAGAAAAATTAATTTCTGCAATTGAAATTGCACATAAAAATATACAACCTGTTATAAAATTGATTGACGAATTTGCTACTGATTCAAAAAAAGATAAATATGCTTATGCTAAATTGGATATCCAGACTATTTTCGAAAAATTGAAAAAAGATCATCATACGGACATTAAAAAGGTGTATGAGATAGTTGACAAAAGTGTGAGAAAAGAAAGATTAGATGCAATATATAAAGAGGCATTTGACAATCATTCAACTAAGGACGGATTTGAATTAAATGTATTTGACCTTGCCTATAAAAAACTGCGAAGAGAGGTAGTTAGGGATAAAATTTTAGATAATAACATCAGGATAGATGGAAGAAATTCGGAAGAAATAAGAAAGATTGATTGTGAAATTGGTTTATTGCCACAAACTCACGGATCATCATTATTTACAAGAGGCGAAACACAGTCTTTGTCAATTGTTACGCTTGGTAGCCAGCAAGATTCACAATTAAGGGACGACGTCACTGGGACTTATAATGAAAGATTTATGCTACATTACAATTTTCCTCCATATTCAGTTGGAGAAGTTGGTATGCTTAAACCACCGGGAAGAAGAGAAATTGGACACGGCAAATTGGCTTTTAAAGCTGTTAGTCCTATTTTACCTAAAGATGAAGAGTTTCCATATGCTATAAGAATAGTCAGCGAAATTACTGAATCAAATGGGTCATCGTCTATGGCAACTGTTTGTGCAGCAACATTGGCGTTAATGGATGCTGGTGTTCCAATTAAAACTCCTGTTGCAGGTATTGCAATGGGTTTGATTTTAGAAAAGGATCGTCATGCAATTCTCTCAGATATTATTGGTGATGAAGACGCATTAGGTGATATGGACTTTAAGGTGGCATCAACAAAGAATGGAATTACTGCATTGCAAATGGATATAAAAATAAGTGGTATAACCATTGAAATAATGAAGAAAGCAATTTCTCAAGCCAAAGATGGATGTAACCATATATTATCCAAAATGAATGAGTTAATTTCTATGCCTAAGAATGAATTGAATTCTTCAGCACCTAGAATTAGTTCAATAAAAATTAATAAGGATAAAATTAGAGATCTAATTGGGCCAGGTGGAAAAAACATAAAAGAGATTTGTGAAAGAACCGGTGTTAAAATTGATATAGAAGATGATGGTAGTGTTAAGATATTTGCTACTGATGAAAAAACTTTAAATGAGGCTTTAAGTAGTATCGAAGAAATTGTTGCAGTGCCTGAAATGGGCAAAATATATAATGCAAAAATTACTAAAATTATGCAGTTCGGTGCATTTGCAAAATTTTTAGGTTCTAATGAAGGTTTGGTACATGTAAGTGAGATTTCAGACAGAAATATAGAAAATGTAGATGATGTACTTTCAGAAGGTATGATTATAAACGTTAAATATGTTGGCACAGATCATAAAGGAAAAGTCAAACTTACCATGAAAAATGTTGAGCAAAGTAATGAATTTTTTAATAGTGATTCTTGGAAGAGATTGATGGAAGGTGAGCCTAAAAAGCAACGGCCTGAAAAAAAATTTGATCAGGAGTTTACGAGAAAAAAAAGAGTGATGCCAAAGCAAAATTATAATAAAGCTTCTAATTTTAACAAAGCAATTCACCACGATAAGGATAAAAAAGAAGAAAAAAATCCAACTTTATTTAATGCTAAAAGTTTTATTAAAAAGTTGTTTAATTAGGCATGTAGATTTTAAGCAACGTAGTTGGTTACTTAAAAAATAAGAAATGATTCAAATAATGCAGGGAGCTTGTAAGAAAAACTCCCTTTTTTTTGCAAACTACCGGCGTGTACTCTGCATATTGTCATATTTCATTATATAATAACCGAGTTTTGGATAAGAGCTAATAAATTTAAAATTTAATTCAACAAATAGCCAGCCTCGCGCCTAAACGCGCGAGCCCCCCAGGGTGGCCATTTAATCTTTTGATTATTAAAAGATTAATTTTTAATTTTATTTGCATAAAACTTCACTTGTTCAACGCCTAAGCAACCCTATTGCTTTGTGTTATACAATTCCTTATCCAAAACTGGGATTATGTATTTAATTCAAAATCATAGCAGCTAATTGTAATTCAATTCCTTAATAAATAATAAATTTATCATCCTTGTAACTCAATTGTAACACTTCATAAGTATAATACACTTAAGAATTAAACAATTGAGGTGGTATGAAGGATTTTAAAAATAAATATTTTGAAAAATATTTTGCAATAGCAAAAATTATTGAGTTACCTTGCTTAAATTTTTCAACATATGAAGCAGCTAGAGTTTGGAAGATAGTATTTCACTAAGAGAAAGGCCGTTGCATAAATGCAAAGCAAGGAAGATATGCAATAGGAAGCATAAATATTAGATAGCGTATAAATAGGAAAAGTGCTAACCTTTGACCTAAAACAATACAGGTATCAAATGGATTTTGAAATAATAGTAAGAAAAAAAGAAAAAGGCGAGGTAGTATCA
>NZ_JAJBJD010000211.1 GCF_021811875.1 Candidatus Bandiella numerosa
GCGAAAATCGATGACGACACCAGAAGAATTTGCATCTTGATGGAATACTTGTCAAAAAGAGTGAGTCTTTCAAACCGACTCGACCCGCTAATCTTAGCTCTGAATCCTGCATTCTTTGGGCTTGACAGACACGCACTAATGCTCCATCTGAATGGATTCATTAAAACAGTTGAGCTTCTAGGCACTGAGGAGCAGAAGGAAGCATATCTTAAGAGGTCATATTCTTTTGATGTCATTGGGTGCTATGCACAAACTGAACTTGGACACGGAAGTGACGTACAAGGGCTTGAGACGACCGCAACTTATGATCAAGGCACTCAGGAGTTCGTTATCGATTCTCCTACAGTATCTTCAGCAAACTTCTGGCCTGGAGGGCTTGGCAAAATCGCAAATCACGCAGTCGTACATGCTCAAACTTACGTTAAAGACAGACATATCGGAGTTCAAACTTTCATCGTGAGACTCAGAGACGAAAACCACGATCCCCTTGAAGGAATTCACGTTGGCGATATCGGCACAAAGTATTCGTAT
>NZ_JAJBJD010000055.1 GCF_021811875.1 Candidatus Bandiella numerosa
ATCCAAAGAGAGAATTTTCAAAAAGCTAAATTTATTTGGGATGAAGCTATCCAAGAGATAGCTGCTGCCTAAAATTTAAGGGTCAGGGTTGTGTTGCGGCCATATTTCCATTAACTTGACGGTGCCTCAGACGCGTATTAAATTTTTTTTTATTTATTTTTCTGGTAATTATGAATAGTATCAGCACCACAAAAGGTATGAAGCTTAACATGAATAAAACTAACACGACAGTGAACATAATCTATTTAAATAAATGAAACATAAAAATAACTCGCCTCTATCGATTGAAATTTACAGAAAAAGTATCCATCTCATTGGCCTAATATTTCCAGTAATTTATCATTATTATGATAAAGAGACAATTACAATAATCAGTTTATTCCTTTTGGCTATTTCTTTTATCATTGATAAATTAAGAATTAAATTCGATTTACTAGAGCACAAATTTTTTAAAAAAATAGGCCTCGCCCAAATATACAGAGATCATGAAAAGGAAAATTATTCAGCGTTAACTTTTGCTTTAATTGGTATGAGTATATGCTTATTTATATCATCAAAGCCTGTTTTTAATCTTGCAATTTCTATTTTAATATTATCAGATACTATGGCTGCTATAATTGGTATCTTATATGGTAAAATAAAAATAAATGGAAAAAGTCTTGAGGGTAGCTTGGCTTTTTTTACCACCTCCTGCATTTTAAGCTTATTAATTGTAAAAATCTACAATTTGGATACAAATTTTTTAGTAGCTTCATTTTTTGCATCACTTATAGCTACAATTGTTGAATTATATTCAAAAAATTCTAAAATCAACGATAATATGACTATACCTATTACAGTTTGTATAGTAATGAATTTTATAGGAAATTATTAACCACGAACTAGTTGAAGTTGTTTTTTTGATATAAAAAGTCTACTATGTTGCAAGTGAATAATAGTGCGATAAATGATAACATATAAGAGTAAAATTATTACGTATTTGTCCTGGGCGTTGATTGCGTATCTTCTTTTGCAAAAATATACTGAATATAAAAATAAACCAAAATATATTGAGCAGGAAGAAATGCCTAAAGTTAGGTCTGATGATGGAAGGACAAAATATAAAATTAAAATTGATGAAGACAAAAAGTATGACGATTTTAGTTTAGTAGAAAAATTTGTCTACAAAATTGTGAAAAATGATCTTACACTCGCAGTGAGAAAAGAAATTGAATCTACAAAATCACAAAAATAGATAGCAAAATTTGATTACTTATTATGGAAAATATAATTAAATTATTTACCCTAAGAAAAAGAGCAACAATTTTATTGTTGTTTGTGTTGGTTCTTTGTGGGTATTTTTCGTATATTGCGATACCTAAGGAGGACAGCCCAGATGTAAAAATACCGATTATTTATATGGTGATAACTCATCAGGGTATTTCTCCAACTGATTCTCAAAAATTACTTCTTAAGCCTATGGAAATGTCTTTAAGAAATATATCAGGAATTAAAGAATTAAAGTCATATGCTTATGAGGGGAGTGGTGTAATTTTGATCACATTTCATGCAGGATTTGATAGCGATAAAGCATTAAGCGATGTGAGAGCAAAAGTCAATGATACTGAGCATGAATTACCTAAGAATACGGATAAGCCTGTAATAAAAGAAATCAATTTAAGTTTGATGCCTGTTTTAAATGTAATTTTGACTGGAGAAATACCCGAAGAAAGCCTGATTGCGATAGCGAGAAAATTAAGGGATAAAGTTGAGAACGTACAAGATGTGTTGAGCGTTAATATCAGCGGTGACAGAACAGATGTTGTAGAAATAGTAGTTGAACCTGAAACGCTGGAATTTTATGGATTCAGCTTATCGCAAATAGGCCAAATGATAGCTGGGAATAACTCGCTGGTTGCTATAGGAAAAGTTAAAAATGAAGGGGGAACTTTTTCTGTTAAGATTCCAAGCACAATAGAGTCTGTAAATGAGCTATATAATTTTCCAATATTTTCTGATGGTAGTAAGGTAATTAAGTTAAAAGATATAGCAAAAATTAAAAAAACTTACAAAGATCCAGAATATATAGCTAGAGTTAATGGGAAGCCAGCAATTGTTTTGGAAGTATCAAAAAGAACTGGAGCTAATATTATTTCCACGGTTACAGAAGTAAAAAAAATAATTACTGATCAAAAAATTTACTTACCAAACAATCTTGATATTATTTATTCTCAAGATCAGTCAGAGAATATTATAGACATGGTGGATGATCTAGAAAATGGAATATTACTAGCAGTAATATTGGTGACTATAGTTGTTATTTTTTCAGTTGGAGGAAGATCTGCATTATTGATAGCGCTATCTATCCCCTCTTCTTTTTTGGTAGGAATATTGGTATTGGAGATTTCTGGATACACCCTTAATGTCGTTGTATTGTTTAGTTTGATACTTACGGTTGGAATGATAGTGGATGATGCAATAGTTGTTAGTGAATATGCTGATAGAAAAATTATTGAAGGTATGGATATAAAAGTCGCCTTTATTCATTCTGCCACCAGAATGTTTTGGCCTATTGTTACATCAACTCTTGTGAAAATTGTGGTATTTATGCCTTTATTATTTTGGCCTGGTGTAATAGGGCAATTTATGAAGTATATGCCAATTACTGTCATAATAATACTCACAAATTCTCTGCTATTTGCATTATTTTTTCAACCATCAATGGGGCCATTATTTGGAAAACCCAAGGAATTTGATATTAAAACTATAAATTCCATGAAAGCTGCTGAAGAGGGTGATATTAATAATCTTAAAGGTTTATCAAAAAAATATCATGATTTATTGGAAAGAGTATTAAATAAACCTAAGACATTTATATTGTCAGGTTTCATCGTTTTAATTTCTGTATACGTATTTTTTGGTATATTAGGTACAGGAGTAGAGTTTTTTCCAAAAATTGAACCAGAAAACGCAGTGGTGGCGATTAAGGCTGGTGGCGATTTATCACTAGAAGAGAGAGATAAAATAGCTAAATCTGTTGAAAAGAAGATTATAAATATGACATCTGATATTAAAGTATTTTACACAAAAAGCGGGGATTTTGATAGAGATAATTCTATTCCACAGAATACTATAGCAACAATACAATTAGAACTTGCTAATTGGAAAACTAGGAGAAAAGCAGATGCTATATTTAAGGATATTAGAGAAAGACTATCTGGAATTGATGGTGTAGAGATAGAAATTTTAGAACAAAGTAATGGGCCCTCACAGACTAAACCAGTTTCTGTTAATTTTAGCTCAAGAGATTTTGATCAGGTGCCAAAATTTGTTAATAAAGTTGAATTAGCTATGGAGCAAATGGGTGATTTTAAAGATATTGAAGATACGAGTTCTGCTCCCGGCATTGATTGGAAAATAGATATCGACAGAGAGTTAGCAACAATTTTTAAACTTAATGCTAGAGAAGTGGGTGATAATCTGCTTTTATTTACTGGTGGATTTAAAGTATCTAGTTTTAGGCCAGACTATTCTGATGACGAAGTAGATATAGTGTTAAGGTTAAATCCAGAAAGCAGGAACATTAACGAAATTGATAAATTTAAAATTGTCAATAAAGATAATAAGCGGATTCCCATAACAAATTTTGCAACTAGAAAAGCGACAGATAAAATTAATAGGATAAATAGGGTGGATAGACGCAGTGTAATTACAATCAAGGCAGATGTGCAAAAGGGTGTTTTAGTAGACGATAAAATAAAAGAGCTTAACGAATGGTTAAGCAAAAATACAGAAGAGGGTATTGATTATGAATTTAAAGGTGAAAGCGAAGATCAAAAAGAGTCATCGGATTTTTTAGGAAAGGCATTTTTACAGGCTTTAATTATGATGTTCATGATAATGTTGGTACAATTTAACTCATTTTATCATACTATAGTTGTTATGAGTGCTGTATTTTTATCTACAGTTGGTGTATTGCTTGGCTTGATAATAACATGGCAACCCTTTGGTATAGTAATGTGTGGAATTGGAGTTATTGCATTATCGGGAATAGTATTAAACAATAATATATTATTTATTGATACTTATCAGTATTTAAGAAAAAATGGGCATGATGTTAGAGATTCAATAATTAGAGCGGGTATTCAAAGAGTAAGGCCAATATTGTTAACAGCTACCACTGCGATACTTGGGTTATTACCAATGATTTTTGGTTTGACAATTAATTTTTTCACTCGCGAAATTACATATGACGCTCCTTCAAGTCAATGGTGGCGCCAACTTTCAACCTCAATAGCGGGTGGGTTAGCATTTGCCACAATTTTGACATTGTTTTTTACTCCATGCTTGTTACTTATAGGAAAAAGGTTTGATCCATTTAATAAACATGAAAAAGACTGAATTTGACATTATTATCAGTGGAGCAGGATATATAGGCATGTCTCTTGCCTGCTTATTGGCAAAACAGGATTTGAAAATTGCTGTTATAGATAATGATGAGACTTATAAAGATGCTAATTTAAAGTCAAAATTTCCAAGTAGAATATTTGCTATTGCTTCAGCATCTATGGAAATTTTTAAGAATATTGGTATAGCAGATCACATAACAAGCAATGCTCAGGCGATAAATCAAATTTTAATTGAAGATTGTGAAAATAATGAAAATCTTATTTTTGATCCAGATGATTTAAGCTTGCAAAATTTTGGCTTTATGGTTGATGAGACAGACATATTAAGATCATTAAATGAAGAGGTAAAAAAGCATAAAAATATAAAGATTTATGCAAAGCATGAAATTACCCAAGTTCTAAATCATCCATACAACATAGAAATAAGACTTTCAAAAGCCAAAACTTTAACTTCTAAATTGTTAGTAGTGACTGAGGGTAAAAATTCCAAAACAAGGGAATTGATTGGGATAAAAACAAAGCGAATGAGTTATAAACAAGATGCTATTGTTTTTGATTTAAAGCACGAATTTAACCATCAGGGCATAGCAGTAGAAAAATTTTTAAAAGCTGGTCCTTTTGCTATATTACCTAAAAAAGGTGGATATGAATCATGCATTGTGTGGACTGATCAAAGTGGAGTTGGCAAAATACTATCATTGATGTCAAGAGATGACCTAGAATATCTGGTAAAAAGCAAATTGGGAGGTGAATTAGGAAATATTGAAATTGTATCAGATGTAATATATTTTCCTCTTAATTTAGTATATGCACAATCATATGTGAAGGGCAGGGTTGTTCTTTGTGGGGACGCAATGCATAGCATTCATCCAATAGCGGGGCAGGGGTTGAATTTAGGGTTAAGAGATGTACAATTAATAGAAGAGTTAATAAAAGAGAATATAGGGCTGGGTCTGGATATTTATTCAAGTAATTTATTGAATCAATATAGCAAAAAAAGAGAATTTGATGTTAATTTAATGATTAATAGCACTCATAATATCAATAAAATATTTTCCTCTAATTGGATTTCAGCTAGGATTTTGCGCAAATATGGACTTAAAGTTATTAACAATTTTAATCCGCTTAAAAAATATATAATGAGTTATGCGTCAGGCTACAAAAATTAATATTAAAGATCAAATTGAAAATAAGCTAAGAGAAAATCTTGATGTTAGTTTTCTTAATTTAAAAGATGAATCTTATTTGCATGCTAATCATAATGAGGAAGCAAAAGCAGGAGGTACACACTTTTCATTAACGATTGTTGCAAGAGATTTTGATTGTGTTGGTTTATTGGGTAGACATAAGATTATAAATCAAATATTAAAAGATGAGTTTAAAATTATTCATGCCTTAAAGATAAAGGCGTACAATGGGAAGGAGTATATAGATAAGAATGTCATGCAAAAAGCATGTCTTCAAAACAAAAATAATTAAGGAATATGATATTAGGGGGGAGTTTAAAAAAGATTTAGCTGAAAGTGATGCGTATTTTTTAGGTTGTAGTTTAGGGACATATATAAAAAATAAAGCCATAAAATCAAAAATATGTATTGGTTATGACGGCAGAAAAAGTTCACCAATGTTAAAAAATAGTCTTATTGAAGGATTTTTAGATGTTGGATTGGATACGCTAAATTTAGGGTTAATTGCCACTCCAATACTGTATTAAGACCATTGCATAATAGGCAGAAAGAAACATATATGATAGAATGAAAAGATAAGTACATACGAAAGAGGAGGCAAAATGTCATTTTTAGTAAGAGAAGCAGAAGAACGTATAGAGAAGAGTA
>NZ_JAJBJD010000178.1 GCF_021811875.1 Candidatus Bandiella numerosa
ATATGTGTGGCTAAGATCAGCAAATCGGCATGCAACATGCTAATTTAGCATAATATTTTGTTAACTTTCTTGAATTCCTATTATTCTATCAGCTTTTATACCAAACTTATCGTTCTTCTTTATATGAGTCTAATTTTTTAAATCCATTTATTGCATATCTTCCTTGCTTTGCATTTATGCAACGGCCTTTATATTACAAAAAGGGTTTTTAATGAGTCAATAAAACATTATTATAGTCGTGTTGAGCAAAAGTTATCAGAGGCAAAAACAGATATTTTTAAATGGTTCATTAAGACAAATATTGCGCAAACTTCAATTTTAATTGCATTGATTTTTACACTACTCGACTTCTTCTTTAAAAAATAGTAAAGTGCTTTAGCTTTGAAATTGAATTAAATTGATTTTGCTATAATTCAGTTATTGATACCAAATCATTTACAAAGCTAAAGTATTTTGATTAATTGGTTTTGTTGTTTTTATGTCACTTGAAGTAGTAACTTTTGGCTGTAGATTAAATATTTATGAAAGCGAGCTTATTGAAAAGCATGCAAAAAAAGCTGGGATAGATAATGCAATTATATTTAATAGTTGCGCTGTCACAAAAGAAGCAGAGAGGAAGTTAAAGCAGGCAATAAGAAAGGCTAAAAATGACATGCCTGACAGAAAAATTTTAGTTACTGGTTGCGCTGTTCAGATTTCTGCAGAAAAATATGCGAAAATGCCTGAGGTTGATAATGTTTTTGGAAATCATGAAAAATTAGTACAGAATACTTATGAAAAACTTGTGATTAATTCTGAGCCAATACTAGTTAACGACATCATGTCGATAAAAGATACTGCACATCAAATGGTTGATGGAGTAGAAAATAAATCAAAAGCTTTTTTGCAAATTCAAAATGGGTGCAATCATAGATGTACGTTTTGCATAATACCATATGGCAGAGGAAATAGCAGGAGCGTGCCTGTTGGTGAGATTGTAAAATATGCGCAGAACCTTGTTGATAAAGGCTATAAAGAATTGGTCTTAACAGGTGTTGATATTACTGATTACGGCTTAGATTTGCCTGGTAAGCCTAGCTTAGGTAATATGATAGGTAGACTGTTAAAGATGGTGTCTGGAATCCAAAGATTAAGATTATCATCTGTTGATGTTGCGGAAATAGACGATGAGCTTTTTGATATTATAACAAAGGAGCATAGATTTATGCCTCATTTACATTTAAGTCTACAAGCTGGTGATGATATGATTTTAAAAAGAATGAAGAGAAGGCATAGCAGGCAACAAGTGATTGATTTTTGTAATAAGGTATGGAAATATAGACCTGAGTTAATATTAGGTGCTGATGTAATCGCTGGATTTCCAACAGAAACAGATGAGATGTTTCAAAATACTTATGATTTAGTTGATAAGCTAAACATAATGCATTTGCATGTATTTCCTTACTCATCAAGAGAGAATACACCAGCTGCTAGAATGCCACAAGTTGATGGTAAAGTAATAAAAAATAGAGCAAAAAGATTGAGGGATTTAAGAGATCAATTAATGCAAAAACATATAAAAAGTAAAATTGGTAAAGAAGAGATTATATTGGCTGAATCAGATAACCATGGGTATACACAAGATTATTGCAAGGTAATATCCAAAAAAGATCTAAAAAAAGGCGAAATATATAGATTAACAATCTCATCAATTTCTGATGGGCAACTAATAGCATAAATAAAGGCCGTTGCATAAAGGAAGCATAAATATTAGATAGCGTATAAATAGGAAAAGTGCTAACCTTTGACCTAAAACAATACAGGTATCAAATGGATTTTGAAATAATAGTAAGAAAAAAAGAAAAAGG
>NZ_JAJBJD010000056.1 GCF_021811875.1 Candidatus Bandiella numerosa
ATCCAAAGAGAGAATTTTCAAAAAGCTAAATTTATTTGGGATGAAGCTATCCAAGAGATAGCTGCTGCCTAAAATTTAAGGGTCAGGGTTGTGTTGCGGCCATATTTCCATTAACTTGACGGTGCCATATAATCAATAAAATTTTTACGCTATTCTTTAAGAGTCTCATTATTTATTTTCTTTCCAACTATCTCAAGCTGAATGCTAATCAACGTGATGAAAATTGCAAGGAAAAATAATGAAAAAAACATAATAAATAATGGATATAACATTGATTCGTGAATTTTAGGGCCATCAAATGTGAGTACGCTACTTTTTTGATGTAAGGTTGTCCATAAATCCACTGAAAATTTGATAATGGGAAGATCTAATAACCCCAAAATAGCAAATGTAGCTGCAATTTTTGCACTCCTTAGTTCACTTTGAAAAGAATTTCTAACTAAAAAATATAACATCTCAAAACATAATAATACTAACATAGAAGTTAATCTTGCATCCCAAATCCACCATGTGCCCCATGCTGGTTTTCCCCAAATAGATCCAGTAATTAGAGTACAGATTGATAAATAGATACTGACATAAGCGAATGACTTTGCAAAAATATCATACATTGGATTTTTTGAGACAAGAAACAGCAATGAAGATATCCCAAGTAAAAAATAAAAAAATATTGAAAGCCAGGCTGATGGAACGTGTAGATATAATATTTTTACTAAGTTTATTTGTAAATAGTCATCAGGAGAATCATAAAATATAACGTAAAACCCCCATGTAAAACAAATACATGATAAAGTAAAAGTAATTATGGAAATTTTAGTTAAATATTTTTTTAGGAATTGGTAACTTATCATAAAAATGTAATTTAAATACTACTCACCACCGCCTAATTGGTGGATGTATATAGCTAACTGCCTAATTGTTGAATCAGATAATTTATCTTTCCAATATGGCATTACCCCGGCTCTGCCGTTGTATATTACATCATAAATTGTGCTATAATCATCTCCATACAACCAAATTGCGTCTCTAAGATTTGGCGCACCAAATTCCCTCCCTCCTGTGCCATCCTTCCCATGGCACGATGCACAATGCTCCTGATATAAAGTATCAGCCTCATTACTAAAAGAATCTTTGTTATTTAAGTTTAATATATATTTGGTTAGCATATCGATTTGCTTAGACGTTAGTATTTTATCCTTACCAAATGCTGCCATTGCAGAATCTCTAGTTTCTTCATGGGGCGATCTTATTCCGTACTGTAAAGTAGTGTATATGTCGTCAATTTTTCCTCCCCATAGCCATGCTCCTGATGTTAAATTTGGATATCCAATATTTCCACCCCCTCCGGCACCATGACAAACAGCGCAATTGTTTTGAAATGCGGATTTTCCACCAGCGTTTGCAAATTTCATTAAATTTCTATCTTTCAGTATTTCCTCAAAACTGCTGTTATCAAATTGCTTTTGATATTTCCCTCTTATTTTTTCAATTTCTTCTATACTTTCATTTAATTCTTTTTTAGAAGACCACTCTAATAAGCCTTTCCCATTTGGTACCGGCCAACTAGGATAAAGAAGCCAGTATATCAGTGTAAAAAATAATGCTATATAAAAAAACAACCTTAACCAAAATGGATCCGGATTATCATATTCCTTAATTCCATCCCATTCATGTCCAGTAGTTTTTGAAGCTTCCTTTTTTTTCATTTTATTCATTTTTTCTCGTTTAAAGGAATTTTGCTTAATAACTCATACAATTTTTTGGACTTTGGTCGAAATATCCAGCATATCAGCCCTATAATGCTTAACCCTAAAAATGATAGCGTAATTACCTTAATGTAAAATATTTCATTCATAAAGTGCTCACCAATTTCTACCTTTATTACTACTCAAATCAATCTTATTTCCAAGGCCTTGTAAATATGCAACTAGTGCATCCATTTCAGTAATATGGTCAACTTTTCTATTGAATTTTCTAATTGCTACCTTCTCTCCATACCTTTTCTTAAATGCTACAATTGCATTGCTATCCTGATTAATACCAAGTTGCACAGATATGTCGTTTTCATAATTCTCAATATAGTCTTTTGTATACGGCATTCCTGAGAGCTTTAAGGCAGACATTTTATTTGGTATATCATCAATTTTCAGTTCTCTTCTTAGCATAAATGGATACGCCGGCATAATTGATTCTGGAACCAATGATCGAGGGTTGTTTAAATGTTCTACATGCCAATCGTCCGAATATTTTTCTCCAACTCTTGCTAAATCTGGGCCTGTTCTTTTTGAGCCCCAAGCAAAAGGATAATCATACATACTTTCTACAGCTAAAGAATAATGTCCATACCTTTCAACTTCATCAGTTAATTTCCTTATTTGTTGACTATGACAGCCATAGCAACCCTCTCTTTTGTAAATAAAGAATCCTTGTAACTCAAGTGGGGTGTATAATCTAAGCTCCTCAGTTTTTTCCAGAGCTATTTCTTTTTTAAACAGAGGAAATATTTGAATAATAGCTCCAATCGACGTAACAACAATTGTTAGTACTAATAATATGAAAATATTTCTTTCTATTTTACTATGGAAAGCACTCATAAATTAAGCCAAAATCTCTTTTGTATTTTTATGCAAATTGGTTTTTGCAAATTTATTATTTCTAATAGTCATAAAGGTATTATAAAGCATAACTAAAGCTCCAAGCCAGAACAAAAATCCACCTATTGCCCTTATTAAATAATAAGGGCTTAAAATTTTAACAATTTCAACAAATGAATACTTTAAAAAACCCATATCATCATAACTTCTCCACATTAATCCCTGAGTTATTCCAGCAGTCCACATGGACGTAATATATAGTACTATTCCTATACAAGCTAACCATAGATGAATACTAATTAATTTTACAGAATACATATCTTTTTTACCCCATAAATCAGGTATCATGTGATATAGTGCTCCAAAGCTAATTAGTGCAACCCATCCAAGAGCGCCAGAATGAACATGACTGATCGTCCATTCTGTATAATGACTTAGAGCATTGACTGATTTTATCGCCATCACAGGTCCTTCAAATGTACTCATACCATAAAAAGCCACAGCAATGATTAAAAATCTTAAAACAGGATCATCTCTTAACTTGTGCCAAGCACCAGATAAAGTCATCATGCCGTTTACCATCCCGCCCCATGACGGTAGCCATAATATTATAGACATAGTCATCCCAAGTGTTTGAACCCAATCTGGTAAAGAAGTGTAAATTAAGTGATGTGGTCCAGCCCAAATATAAATAAAAATCAGCGCCCAAAAATGCAAAATGGAAAGTCTATATGAGTATATTGGTTTATTAGCTCTCTTGGGGACAAAATAATACATTATACCTATAAATCCTGCAGTTAACCAAAATCCTACTGCATTATGACCATACCACCATTGAATCATTGCAGATTGAACTCCGGAAAAATATGACACACTCCCTGGATCGGTTAATGATAATGGGATACTGATGTTATTGCCAACATGTAATACGGCAACCACAATTATAAAAGCAAGGAAGAACCAATTTGCGACATAAATGTGAGATTCCCTCCTATTTTTCAACGTCATAACATAAACGAATAAATATAAAAGCCATGTTACAGTGAGTAAAATATCTGCATACCACTCTGGTTCAGCATATTCTTTTCCTTGAGTAATGCCCATTACATATCCTGATGCAGCTAATAAAATAAATAATTGAAAAGAATAAAAAATAAAACTGACAATTTTAGGGGAATATATCCTGGTCTGACATGTTCTTTGTATAATATAAAAGGATGTAGCAAACAGTACGTTTCCTCCGAAAGCAAAAATAACGCCACTGGTATGAACAGGTCTTAATCTTCCAAAAGTAGTCCATTCTGTGCCAAAATTTAAATCAGGAAACACCATTTGAAACGCTATAAATACTCCCATTCCCATACCTATAATGGCCCAAAATAAGGAAGCAAGCGTAAACAACTTTATATTTTTATAGTCATAATTGACTATATTCATAAATAGTGCACATGAAATTTTCAGCTAAACTAGCATAAGTTAAAAAAGTAATCAATCAATAGAGTATTCGTGATTAGAAAATGGAGGAGTATTTTTGCTTTTTTATCGAAGTGATTGCCTGAAATCATGTAGGATATTTCATTTTCAACTTCATGTTTTTTAAGGTATTTGGCGCTTAATATTGTTTTATTAGATTCAAAATATTTTGTTACCTTAAAAATATTATCAGAGATAGCTACGATTTGAGGTTGATGTGTAATCAAAATAACTTGCATGCTTTTTGATAGCTCTTTTAAATTGATCCCAATCATTTTTGCAGTTTTACCGCCAGTACCTGAATCTATTTCATCAAAAATTATTGTCTTATTATCGTAATGATTACTTGAAATCAATTTCAAAGCCAGCATTATCCTTGAAATTTCACCACCTGAAGCAATTTTATCAATGCCCTCAAAGTTTTGTTCAGGATTTGTCTTAATTAATATTTGTACAGAATCAATTCCTTTTGGAGTTATTGATTCTGTACTCACTATATCAACTTTTAAATCCAGTTGCTCCATATTTAAATTTTTGGTAATTTCTAATAATTTTTCTCTAAGTTTTTGTGAAGCTTGTCTTCTTAAATTGCTTAGCTCTTTAGCGTATTTAAAATAATTTTGTTTTAACTCCGTAACATTTTTTTCAATCTGCTCAAGGTTAAACGTCTCATCTTCTAAAGCTTGTAACCTAATTTTGGATAGCTCAATAATAGCAGGAAATTTTGAAGAATCTTCTTTATACTTTTTTTCAGCTTCTTTAATTTTAAAATATCTACTTTCAATTTCCTCTATATTTTCGGTATCATCTATTAAATTTTGGCTGATTTTAGTTATTTCACTGTTGAAGGTCTCCAATTCCAAAATTATAGATTCTAAATTTTTGTCACAAGGAGTAAATACATCGGTAAATCTATTTAGCTGTTTATGTATAAACCATAATTCTGACAGTACATTACTATCACACTCAATTAGTTTTTTTGAAATTAATTGACTTATATCTAAAATTTTTGAAGATTCTAATAAGTTTTTCCTTTTTATAGCTAATTCGTCTAACTCATTTTCTAAAGCACCTAGCTCCTCTAAATCCTTTATTTTATTTAAAAGGTAGGCTCTTTCATATTCGTTTTTTTGAATATTACTTTGTAGTTCCTCCAATTCTTTTTTTAAAATCTGAATTTTTTGGTATATGATTTTAATATTGTTTAATTGATTTGAAGAATTAATGTAATTATCTAGTATATCAATGTGAGAGCTTGAATCTAGCAATTTCACCTGATTATGCTGAGAACAAATTTCGCACAGATACTTTTCTATGGCTTTGATATTATCAATTGTCGTTGGTTGATCGTTGATAAAAATCTTATTTTTGCTATCAGAGCTAATCACTCGTCTGATTATTAATGTTTTTTCATTATTGCAGAGGAACCCATTTTCAAGTAAGTAATTTGTAACATATTCATCACCAGAAATGTCAAATTCAACGGTTATTGACGTTGCTTTTGATTGATCCTTAATAACGTTGGAATTAGCTTTTTTTGCAAATATAGAAAGTAAGGCCTTCAGTATAATAGACTTCCCTGCTCCAGTCTCGCCAACTATACTTGTTAACCCTTTCTTAAAATTGATTTCTAAAAAATCTATAAGTATAAAATTTTTAATATACAGGCTAATTAACATAGATAAATAATAATAACTTCAGACAATCTTACTGAAATATAAATAAAATTACAAACTTAATAGCAGTTATTGCTTGCTATTCAAAACTTCATCAATTTCTTTTTTAAGTTCTGTAACGCTATTCTTTATATCATTTAATTGATCAAGCCCACTATCTATTTTGGTATTATTTGTATCTTTTTTCGTAGTAGAGTCCCCAGCTGTGACTTGATTCTTTAAAGAATTTATACTTGCTGGTATATTGGAAAGATTTGGGTTTTTCAAATTCGGTATCTTTAAACTAAAATTTCCATGACTTGCAACGCTCAAAAAGGAATAAATGATACCTAAAATAAGGCCGTTGCATAAATGCAAAGCAAGGAAGATATGCAATAAATGGATTTAAAAAATTAGATTCATATAAAGAAGAACGATAAGTTTGGTATAAAAGCTGATAGAATAATAGGAATTCAAGA
>NZ_JAJBJD010000179.1 GCF_021811875.1 Candidatus Bandiella numerosa
AGAATGCACGCAATGTTTTGCAGATTAAAGCGACTATGTCCTCTAATGAGTGGAATCTTTATGAAGCAAATATTGACAATGAGTTGATTCTAAAAGTTGCTTAACGCTATCTAATATTTATGCTTCCTTTATAAAACCTTATTCCCTGACTAATACAAAATTTTAAATGCAGTAGTATCTTGACCATTGATTTGTGGCCTGATAGTTTTAGGTGCCATTAGTTATTTATTCCATGAATGCAGTTAAATTAAATTTAAATTTTCCCAAAGAATTAAATACAATATTTGATATTATTTTTGAGGCAGAAGGAGAGTGCAGACTAGTTGGCGGGTGTGTAAGAGATTATTTAATAAACAAAGCGCCAGTAGATTTTGATATTGCAACAAATTTAGCTCCTGAAATAATAATAAAAATATTCCAAAGAAACAATATTGAAGTTTTTCCAATTGGAGTGGAGCATGGGACTGTTTTGGTAGTGATTAACGGATTTAATTTTGAAATAACTACATTAAGAAAAGATGTTAAATGTTTTGGTCGACATGCAGAGGTTCAATTTACAAATGACTGGAAGGAAGATGCTGCAAGAAGAGATTTTACAATGAACGCTATGTCAATAACTCCAAATGGAGAGCTATATGATTATTTTGATGGTCAGGAAGATTTAGAGCAAAAAAAGGTTAGGTTTGTTGGAAATACAACCAAGAGAATTGAGGAAGATTATTTAAGAATATTACGCTATTTAAGATTTTTGGGCTATTTTGGTTTAAAAAACATAGATGATGCAAGCTATAAAGCCTCTATAAAAAATATCCCAAATTTGGAATACATATCCAAGGAAAGAATTAGGAGGGAGTTGCTAAAATTACTTGCATCTCAATTTGCCAAAGAAGTAATTATAAAGCTAATAGACGAAAATATTTTTCATTATATTGGACTATCTTCAATTACCATTAGCAGCAAATTACTTCAAAGAATTAACTTTAAAATTGATGATCCACTGGTGAATTTAGCTATATTATGTAACTTAAGCACCACACAAAATGCTAATAAAATTACTCAACTAAAGAATAATCTACAACTCTCCAACAGGGAATATAAAGAACTCAATTGCCTTACTTCATTTACTAACCAACAAAAATTTACAAATTATCACCACTATAAGTATTGGTACGAATATGGCAAAGATTTGTATTTAAGATTTTTATTTGTAGCGAATAATATCACTGAAATTAATGGGTATAAGAAATATTTACATGAAGTATTAAATGGTGATGATTTTGTTTTCCCACTTAACGGTAGGGATTTGCAAAATCTTAACATTGCGGGCAAGGCTATAGGAGACGCAATCAAGAAAGCTAAAGACTATTGGCATACCAATAACAATATGCTAAATAAATTAGAGCTTATAAACTATTTAAAAATACATAATTAAAAAGCCCTGTTACAAATTAAGTATGGCACAAAATAATCAAAGCAGTTGTGAAACCTATGCTATAGAAAATACCGTAAGGTTTTAGGCGAAGATTATGCAGAAATAAATATTAGACATTTTCATCATCACTATCTATATTTGCGAGATTTGCCTGAGAGAAATACTACCGCTTCTAACAAGGATAACTAGCATTTTTTAACACCTACTCTTCAAAGTTCTCCATTATTAATATGATTATGATTATCATTGTGTTCAATTTCTTTTGGCACGTCATGACTATTTTGGTATAGTGGACTGAAAAATCAAGACAAAATTTTGAGAATTTTGCTTCCTATTATTAAGCAGCATTTTTCAATGCCTCTAAATAAACATTCATGGGCTTTTTATAGCCAATGCTAGAATGAAATCTTT
>NZ_JAJBJD010000212.1 GCF_021811875.1 Candidatus Bandiella numerosa
CACTGGACAAAAGATGAGCTACGTGCCTATGAAGCTTCAGAGAAGATTGCTAGAGATAATAAAGCTAGAGAAGCTTATCTTGAGGGCCTTGCAGAAGAAGCTGAGCGTAGGGGTATCGAAAAAGGTAGAGAAGAAGGTATTAAAAAGGGTATCGAAAAGGGTAGAGAGGAAGGTAGAGAGGAAGGTAGAGAGGAAGGTAGAGAGGAAGGTAGAGAGGAAGGTATTAAAAAGGGTATCGAAAAAGTAGCAAAAAACATGTTATCTCATAATATTTCTGCTGAGATCATATCTCAGTCTACAGGACTTAGTATTGACGAGATCAACAACCTGAAGAATTAGCTAAGCCTTAGTAAAGGTCTGGGTGGGGCTCCAGGCACCGTCAAGTTTTGAATTATATAGTGGACTGAAAAATCAAGACAAAATTTTGAGAATTTTGCTTCCTATTATTAAGCAGCATTTTTCAATGCCTCTAAATAAACATTCATGGGCTTTTTATAGCCAATGCTAGAATGAAATCTTT
>NZ_JAJBJD010000213.1 GCF_021811875.1 Candidatus Bandiella numerosa
GAGATGGCAATGAAAGTAAATGGAGAATATTTTATACTATGGAGAGCTGTAGACTCAGAGGGATATGAGCTAGATGTATTTTTACAGAAGCGGCGTAATAAAAAGTCAGCAATACGCTTTTTATCAAGATTGATACAATCATATCCAGTGCCAAGAGTAATTGTTACAGATAAATTAAAGAGTTATATCAAGCCAATTAAGGTGATGTGCCCTAAAACAGAACATAGAAGTCATAAAAGACTGAATAATCGTGTAGAAAATGCACATCAGCCCACACGAAGAAAGGAAAAATGCTTGATTAAGTTCAAATCACCCTGGGGAGTACAACAAACCCTGTCATTAATGGGGAAAGTAAGAAATATATTTGCAGTTGATATAGGAAGATATACTAACGCAGCTAATATCCAAAGAGAGAATTTTCAAAAAGCTAAATTTATTTGGGATGAAGCTATCCAAGAGATAGCTGCTGCCTAAAATTTAAGGGTCAGGGTTGTGTTGCGGCCATATTTCCATTAACTTG
>NZ_JAJBJD010000180.1 GCF_021811875.1 Candidatus Bandiella numerosa
GGATATCTATGTCTGTTTGGTGTGCCCTTCATCTTTTTTGATATTTATTTTTTTAAATCCTACAATTTTATAATCTTTTATTCAATATCAGAATTTTATTCTATTTTTAACTTGACTGTGCCGATAAAAAATGTGAGAGTAGTCATTTACTGATACTTAATTATGCAACATTTTTTATATTTTTTACCACTTCCACAAGTACACAAGTCGTTGCGGCCTATTTTTTTAACTGAGCTTACTCTAGGAATTGAGTCATGACTCAATAAATCATGGCTATATCCATCCTGCTTTAGAGCAGTAAAAGCGACATTTATTCTTTCCGATTTGCCATCTAACATTAATGCAAACATATTGTATTGAAATTCTTCGTACAGTTCTTTTTTTATAAGAGCGCAACAATATATAAGCCATTCTATCTCGCTATCTTCTATACTTACCTCATATTTATCAAAATATTTTTTTACTTCTATTACTGCGTTATTTAATGATTTACTGACCTCATCATCACTAGCGTTCATCTCTAATAAGTCATAAGATAATTTCCAGCCCCAAAAAGCAAAATTACACGCATCGAAATTGTCAATCTCTTCTTTCAGTTTATTAGTAGTAAAGAAAGCTGATAATTTTGCAATTTCTATAATTAGCTCACTTCCTTTTATTGCTCCTAAATTATTTCTTGTTCTTTGTTTTGTAATCTTTTTATATGAATGGTATTCTAATTTTATAAATTTTTCATATTCTTTATAAAACCTTTGATTCATGCATGTGATGTTTGCCACTATTTTTATTTAATTTGTCATTATCAATTATCTAAATCTCTCTACTTCATCTTACAATATTTAAGTAATATCAAATTTTGTTGTATTTAGTAATTTTATAAATCTATAGCTTAATAAATTATGCTCTTTTAGCCAAACTTTTTACGCAAATATTGTGATTTATCTATGTTTCATTTTATTATAAACTTCTCCTTTATCTCTTTTACCTACTACTACAACTTGCACAATAAGGCGACTATCAAAAACTTTGTAAACTAATCTGTATCCAGTGGCTCTAAGCTTGATTTTATAACAATCTTTCACGCCAGAAAGTACCGAACTCTTTATGTGGGGATTTTCTAAACATTTTTCAAGCTTCTTCTTAAATTGCTCTTTAATTGGATTTGAGAGTTTGCTCCACTCTTTTAAAGCAGGTTTTAAAAAAGTTAATTTATAACTCATTAAGCTTGACCTCTACCTCTTCTTCTTTAGCTCTATCCTTTACTAATGTAGAAAGCTTTATATCATCTAAAAGCTCTACCATTTCTTCATATGCATCAGCAGGCACGCAATAAAATGCAGGCTTGTTACGGTTTAATATAGCGATAGCTTCACCAGATGCAGTTTCTACAGTTTTCATTGGGTTAGCTTTAAGCTCTGTAATGCTAGCTGTTATATTTGATAAAATTAATTCTGCCATATTGAACTATAATAAATTTATATAGATATAAAATAACATATAAAAAGGTCATTTAAAAGCGCTATTAAAGATTTTAGTTATTAGCTAAGTTGTAATGCTGTATCACAATCGCCACAGATAATATTGAGATTAGGCTTACCCCAAAGCTTGATATTGCAATCTGGACAAACATATTTTATTTTTTTAACATAACTTTTATTCTGCTCCCCAATAGATTCAACCCAGCTCATCTTTCGGCACAGTCAAGTTAAAAATAGAATAAAATTCTGATATTGAATAAAAGATTATAAAATTGTAGGATTTAAAAAAATAAATATCAAAAAAGATGAAGGGCACACCAAACAGACATAGATATCCAAT
>NZ_JAJBJD010000214.1 GCF_021811875.1 Candidatus Bandiella numerosa
TTATGCTATGATCAATAGCAAGCATGTCTTTTCGAGTCTTTGCAATGGCTGAAAATCACGCGTTGCGAGAGTCTTCCTTTTCTTTTTGTATTTGCATTTGCTTCCTCTGATTGTTATATTTCTCGAATCTATTTATAAACATCGAATAGGGACAGGTCGTTGAATGTCTGGCCTTTATTAATTGTATCTAGCTGCATGTCTCTGCTGCTTTCAGCATTAGTTCTGCGCCGGTTGCTGACTCGGTTCATTGCTGACTTGTTTAGCTTCATGCTATCATCAGGTGAGGCCGTGTATGATATTATATTCAGCGGCTGCTTGTTGATCAGCGTACTGCCACCAGACTTGAGTATTTCTCTTCTGTCTGAGTTACTCATCCTAACACTGTCCCGACTGCTTGATGACATCAAAGCGGGAGCCATAAATGCAGAAGAAATCATATCGTCTTGTTCAGGTGAATTGACACCAGTTCTGTAATTTCGCTGGTTCGAAATATGCCTCCACTGCGTATTTTC
>NZ_JAJBJD010000181.1 GCF_021811875.1 Candidatus Bandiella numerosa
AATTAAAGAAATTATCAATATTTATGAGTATACAAAAAACCCTAATGGAAATGATAAAAATAATCATGAAGAAAAGGGCTCTGAGGAGTAGGTGAAATTTCATACAATAAACTATTGTTTTTTGTATAGGCTTCAGTTATAATAAATCTTACATTTATAACAAACAATATTGAATACGTTGTATTCATAAGTTATATTTATTAAATAATTTATTGTAAATTTATATGGCTACAATTACTGCAAGGATTCCAGAAGAGTTAAATAATATTCTTAATATTGTTTCTTCTGAAACAGATCGTAACAAAGGATATATTATAAAAAAGGCTTTAGAAAATTATTTAGAAGAGAAAGCTGATATTTTAATTGCTTTAGCTAGAATAGAAAAAGGAGAGTCTACTATATCTTTGGATGAGATTGAAAAAAAATATGATTTGGCGGATTAATTTTACTACTGGAGCTGATAAAGACTTTAGTAAGCTAGAGAAACAAGAGCAGAAAAGGATTATAGGCTATTTACGACAAAAAGTACAACAAGACCCTAGGGCTCATGGAACTGCATTAAAATCTAATGATTTAGTTAAAATATGGAGATGCAGGGTTGGCAAATATAGGATTTTATCACAGATTAAAGATAATGACCTTGTAGTACTAGTCATAAGAATTGGAAAAAGAGATTATGTTTATAAAATAACATGAAGAAAGTAGCATTTTATTTAAGGGTTTCAACAAATGAGCAAACCACTGATAACCAAAGATTAGAGTTAGATAAAGTTGCTAAGAAATCTGGCTGGCATATTTATAAATATTATATAGATACTGGGATAAGTGGTACTAAATCAGATAGACCTGAGTTTTTAAAGCTACAAAAAGCTATATTGCAAAATAAAATAGATATAGTAGCTGCATGGTCTGTATGTAGATTAGGTAGATCATTACAGGATTTGGTTAGTTTTCTTAAACTCCTTGATGATAAAGGTGTAGATTTATATCTTCATCAACAAGGCATAGATACAAGAACCTCATCTGGAAAAGCAATGTTTCAGATGATAGGTGTATTTAGTGAATTTGAGCGTTCTATAATTAGTGAAAGAGTTAAAGCTGGATTAGAAAGAGCTAAAAATAGTGGCACTAAACTAGGTAGACCAATTATATTTGAAGAGAAGGTGCAAGATGTATTAAGTTTAAGGGCTGGCGGGATGGCTATATTAAAGATAGCAAAAAAGTTAAATATAGGAGCTGGCACTGTTCAAAAGATTTTAAAAACATATGATATATCCAAAGATATAGAGAAATCTATTGAGCTTGATTTATGGCTAATGGTTGAAAATAATAGTAAGTTTGTTAGAGGAAAAACAAGAGTTAGACAAGAAATAGAAGATTATTTAAATAGCTATTATGATTTAGAAAAACCTTGTAAAGATTCTTGGGATTATAAATTGACTATAAAATATACTACTGAAGAAAATTTGGATAGTGAAATAGAAGAAATAATTTATGAAATGGCAAATATTGCTGACATGAGAAATTGCTTTATTGAACATATTATTACTTCTGAGAAGTTAGATAAAAGTTGGTAGTATTATATAATCATTATACGATAATTGACTTTTAAGTGTATATCTAATATATAGTTATTATACAATTGTTAATTAATACAAAAGGCCGTTGCATAAATGCAAAGCAAGGAAGATATGCAATAAATGGATTTAAAAAATTAGATTCATATAAAGAAGAACGATAAGTTTGGTATAAAAGCTGATAGAATAATAGGAATTCAAG
>NZ_JAJBJD010000182.1 GCF_021811875.1 Candidatus Bandiella numerosa
GATACTACCTCGCCTTTTTCTTTTTTTCTTACTATTATTTCAAAATCCATTTGATACCTGTATTGTTTTAGGTCAAAGGTTAGCACTTTTCCTATTTATACGCTATCTAATATTTATGCTTCCTTTAATGAGTTAGTAGTTGAAAAAATGAGTGAAAATATAATTTCTTCTAAGCCCTTTCTAGATAAGGAAAATTATAAATATATACCAATAATAGATTTTTCTATAATAAGTAGATTTTTAAATTGGAGTGCCATAAATTGTACTATTAATATTAGTAAGTTAATTATGGTTAGCCCTACGTTAAGTCAAAAGTGTAAATTATTTGGATTATATGCGCCATTTTTCACCCCTTACTTTAACAAAAATTCTATTCTTATAGTTAGTACTAACTTAAATAACGAGAATAAAAAGCTCAATTTATTTATTGGGTATTCTAAACAAAATAATTCTTATTGTATCTTAAAAAAGGAGAGTACAGGATTTTTTGCATATTTAGAAGAAAATAATAATAGTAATTTTATCCTTGAATTAGAGCTGATAGCTGTTATTACAAACATAATACTAGAAACAAAAAAATAAAGTTATATTTAAATATTAACATTTGCTTTACTGTCAATTACAGTATCTGGATAAATTATATTTTTTATCCTTTTAATTTTTTGCAAGGCAATTAGTGATTTTTCCTTGTAAATAAAAGATAGAGCTTCTGTTGTTTTCATTATAATGTTATCCTTACTTATATTTACGTATTTCCGTAACAAATATTCTTCAAAAAATAAATCGTAGATATACTTATGCTCCCTATCAAATATTGAATATATGGCACGTATAAATCTTCCTGTATCTGCGTATTCTCCGATATTATACTTCTTACCTAACTTCTTGTGAATACCATATTCATCAACTTTTGCTTGGGTTTGTAGATATTCATGAAACTCCTTTTTTTCTTTTTTAAGATCAATTTTACTAGATATTGAGTTTTTTATCTTTTCTGCAATTAAATTTTCTACTTCTCTCTTTTGGGTTTTTATATTATTAAAAAGATTGTCAATATCTGGCTTTCTATCGCCTACCCCATATTCTCCTGATAATATCATCTGAATAGTGTCTAATTTACTTAACCATGCAAACGTTGCCTTAAAATCAGTTTTAGTTACCTTTTCTCCCATTAAGAATTTACTTGAATTCACTTTGATAGCGTATTCTTCCCAATTATCCATAGAAGAATTAAATATTTCTTTATAGGCTTTGTTTAATCTAGCAATTATCTTTTTATTACTATAAGCTTTTATGGGCTTTAGAGAATATTCAAAAATCTCATTCCATTTATTTATCATTTGATTTGCTATATCTACTTCTTTTTTAGAATCAATAAAGATACCTTCTTCTTCCAAATTAACAAAAATTTTATTTTCAGAAGAATTATTCTTTGTATATTTATTCTTAGTTACTATTAACATTTGTTCATTTTGAACAGATCGATTTGTCCATTTTGAACAAATGCATACTTCTGGGCTTTTTTGAGGATATTTATTAATAATTGGCGTTATTTCTGTAAATTGCAAATTATTATTAATTTGATATTTTTTTTGCGGTTTTGATGTATTTAATAAATTTTTATTATTTAATTCAGTGCCAACAATTTCCTCACTTTCACTAGTAATATAATTTGATTTAGTAGCATCGTTATAGATAATAGCTGAGGTTTTAGAAGATGATGAATTTAAATATTTATTTTCTAATAATTTATTATATTCATTATAGTTAATTGAATAC
>NZ_JAJBJD010000215.1 GCF_021811875.1 Candidatus Bandiella numerosa
CTTACTCTTCTCTATACGTTCTTCTGCTTCTCTTACTAAAAATGACATTTTGCCTCCTCTTTCGTATGTACTTATCTTTTCATTCTATCATATATGTTTCTTTCTGCCTATTATGCAATGGTCTTCTCTATTAAATCGCTTATTTTTACCAGCTCATGCTCCATCTCAATCTGATTGCTTAATCTACTTCTGAATAATTCTCCTTGGCTATTATCTGTAATCTGTGCCTGCATTTTTTTTATCAAAATTTGCCAAAAACCTTACTGTATTGTAGCACTTCCTTGCAAATGTTTCTTCTATTTTTTACTCTAATATCACCATTACTTCATTGTTGTGCCACTTCTTCAGTGTGGACTATTTATTGTTTTGCCACCATCATTAACGGAAGCATAAATATTAGATAGCGTATAAATAGGAAAAGTGCTAACCTTTGACCTAAAACAATACAGGTATCAAATGGATTTTGAAATAATAGTAAGAAAAAAAGAAAAAGGCGAGGTAGTATC
>NZ_JAJBJD010000057.1 GCF_021811875.1 Candidatus Bandiella numerosa
TGATACTACCTCGCCTTTTTCTTTTTTTCTTACTATTATTTCAAAATCCATTTGATACCTGTATTGTTTTAGGTCAAAGGTTAGCACTTTTCCTATTTATACGCTATCTAATATTTATGCTTCCTTCTATCATATATGTTTCTTTCTGCCTATTATGCAATGGTCTTTTGGATTAGGAATCCAACGCTCTATCCTGCTGAGCTACGGGAACAAATTTCAGTATGACAAGGCCATGATAAGGTATTTATTAATAAATACAATAAATTTATATTTTTCAGCCATTATAAGCAGATAAGCTCTTTTTGATAAAAACTTAATATTTTACAACTAATTTTTTTGTTAGGATAAATATGAGAAATACATTGTTTATATATCTCTATTTGCCTACTATACTCATCTGGTAGATTAGATTTGGAGAGTATTTTTGCTTTATCTGCTTTAATTTCAATAATTTCAATATTATCATCTTTCACAATTAACTTATCAATTTTTATAATGGTGTCAGTTTTAGCAGCTAAATTATTTATACTCACTTCAGACAATACTTCATTTATAAAAATATCAGGAAATTTATGAACGATATCTTTTGCAATTAATTTTATTTCTTCGATTTCCCTTTTAGGTATTAAATTAAATGAGCTATTACCCGCTAAGTTTGCAATATAATTTGTAAAATTTTCCGTAGGAATTTTAGATGCATCAGATAAAATTTGGTGTATGAAGTTTCCTCTTGCAACTGGAAGATTTGAATATAGTTGATTTGCCAAAGAGGCAATTTCTTTTTTCTCAATATTTTCCACAATATAATCTTCCTTATAGTAAGATGGTAATTCAAAGTTTTCTAAAACTAAACCCTCATCTTTAAAGTGCTTTTGATCAGATATGCCAAGCTCAAAATATTTTACAAAATTATCCGCTAATATAGTTTTGGCAATACTATACCAGCTATCTTTTTTATTGCCACTATCTCCAAAAATATACAATTCATCTTCGGCACGAGTCATTGCAACATATAATAGCCTTAAACTTTCCTGTTTTAATTTTACTTTTCGCTGATTTATAATTTCCTTAATTGTATTATTTTTATATTCACTGACATTTGGTATTATGAGTTTTTCATTATACCAAAAGAAATTTTCATTTGGCATATTTTCTGAATCCCCAGCATCTGCCAAAATGATTATAGGTGCTTGCAGTCCTTTTGCAGCGTGTACAGTCATAATTTTGATACCTTCCGAATTATTATTATCAACATTGATATTTGAATTATATTGTAGCCACCCCAAAAAAACTTCCTTACCGCCAAGAGATTGTTTTTCAAATTCTAAAATTTTATCTAAGAAAATATCAATTATTTCTTGGCAATTAGTTCCAAATTCCTGGCAAAAATTACTTATAAATTTATTTTTGTATAAAACGTCTGTATAAAAATCATACAACGATTGATTTTTGCAATATTCTTCAAGTTCTTGCAATAAATCTGATGTTTCGGGATGAAGATTTTGTAATCTGCTAAAAACATTTTGCTCATTCCTATTGTAGGATATCTTAAAAATTTGCTCTTCTGTAAAATTAAAAAACGCCGATTTTAAAAGGCATATTAAATTGAAATCATCATCAGGCAATAGAAAAAATTTAATAATAGATAGCAAATCAAGAATGATAATATCATCGCTAAAATTTATTTTATTTTCTTCAGATATAGGAGTACCGTTCTGTTTTAAAATTTGGACTAAGCATTTCATTTTTTCAGATCTTTTACGAAATAACACCATTATGTCTTTGTGCATGATTTTATTCTCAGCACGATCTTGATTTAATAAATGAAATATGAAATTTGCTATTTCTTCTGTATTTGATAATTTATTATCAATAAAATCAACATCTCTCTCAGGGATTTTCCAGCAATTTTTTTCTCTAGTTTTTTTATTAGTTTGAGTAAAATGTTCAATTACCTTAACTATCCCATTACCTTTTTTTATTGCTATATGATTTAATTTATTAACAAAATCTATAGAATTAAAAATTTTGTCAACAGCTTCCAATATTTCTTTTTTTGAACGAAATGAATGACTTAATTCTAAACATTCCCAAGGCTTAGATACGTTTTTTAACTCTGTTTTATAAAATTGATTTATCGTTAAAAAATATTCAGGGTCAGCACCTTGAAACCCATAAATTGATTGCTTATAATCTCCTACAATAAAAATTGAGGAATCAAAATTATAAGTGCTTTTGATCATTTTTTGTAATAAATGCCATTGTGCCTTACTTATATCCTGAGCTTCATCAATTAAGATATGTGAAAAAGATAAATTAAGTGAATATAATAAAATTTCTGAATCCCCCGCTTCATTTAATATTTCTAAAGTTCGAAGTACTAAATCATCATACTCTAGATATCCTAATATACCCTTTAACTCTTCATATTCACGAATAGTCTCATTTAAAATTATAATTAAGCATTCCATAAATTGCGCTTGTTCATATGCGGATTTTTCTTCAAGAAATTCAATAATTCTGATTTGCTCTTTTTCACATTCTTCAATTAAATCTTTATTCCTATCTCTAAATTGCTTGTTAAAAAGTCTTTTACTCATAGTTAGACTTTTTGTTAAGAAGCAGTCAAAATATTTTGTCAAATTATCATTTTTAAACTGGCTATCTCCATTAAGCCATGAGTGTATCATGTTTATGTCATCCTTATTTTCTGCTACTAGAGATTTAAATCTTTGCGAAGTGTTTGAGATAAATTTATTAAACAAATCATCATAGCATGTTGCCCTTTCACTGTTATAAAAATCATACTGCCCATTTATTAAATCCATTATTGAATATTGCGAATTAATAAATTGGTAAATTTCTTGCTTCTGAAAAATGATATCACTAATCAGCTGTAACAAAGTGTAATAATCATATTTTTTTGCTAAATTACCAATAGAGAAATGAAGTTCAGGTTTGGTTTTTGAAAGATTTATTACATTTTCCAGTGCCATTTCGATTAACCTTTTCCTATTGTACTCATCAATAATTTTAAGATTTTCTAATTTATCCTCTTGTATAAATTGTGATTGATTTAATATATCAACGCATAATGAATGCAAAGTTTGTATTCTGATTTTATCAAAATTATTTAGATATGTATTATATAGCTCCTTTGCCTTAAATATTTGAGATTGATCTATGTCTCTTTCGAACATATCCTTAATATGCTTTTTGAGCTCTTCATCACTATATATGTGCCATTTTTTAAATTCGTCTCTTAGTCTATTTAGCATTTCTCCTATAGCTACATTGGTAAATGTAATGCACAATATATTCTCAATTTGCTCACCATCTAAAAGTAACCGTAATATTCTATCTATTAGTGTTTTGGTTTTTCCAGTCCCTGCTGAGGCACTGAGATATACATTATTTTTGGGATCAGATGCTTTTCTTTGTATTTTTATGGAATTTAAAATGGCTTGATTCATTAGTTTTGCTTCAATTAATCAAATGTATGCTTGCAATAACTGACGTTAGCATTTAAATTATCAAGCGTACAACAAATAAACGATATTAAATGGTTAAAATTAATATTGCAATTAATGGTATTGGCAGAATAGGAAAAAATGTTTTTAGAAGATATTTTGAAAATAGATATGAAAATTTAAATTTAGTAGCCATCAATCTTGGTGAGTCTAATGTGCAGTCTAAGTTGCATTTATTGAAGTACGATTCTATACATGGAACTTTTAATGGTATCAAGAAAATAGAAGAAAACAAAATTTTTGTAAAGGAGCAATCAGTAGAAACCATTAAGGAAAGGGATATAAAAAATATTAATTGGAAGAATTACAATGTAGATTTAGTTTTAGAATGCACTGGAAATTTTAATAGTAAGGAATTATCATCGCAACATATTGAGCAAGGAGCTAAAAAAGTTTTGGTATCAGCACCTTGTAAAGATGCGGATAATACAATAATTTTAGGAGTAAATCATGACAAGCTCTCTTCAGAAGACAAAGTTATTTCAATTGGTTCATGCACAACAAATTGTTTAGCACCTATTGCAAAAATTCTTGATGATAACTTTGGAATAAAAAGTGGCTTCATGACTACTATTCATTCATACACTAACGACCAGAGAATAATTGATGGTGGACATAATGATTTAAGAAGAGCTAGAGCCGCTGCCATGTCAATAATTCCTACTACCACAGGTGCTGCAAAATCTATAGGATTAATTCTTCCTAATTTGAAAGGGAAATTAGATGGTGCAGCAGTAAGAGTTCCAACCCCAAACGTTTCAATGATTGATTTTAGTTTTATTTCGAATAAAGATGTATCTGTTATGGAAATAAATGAGGCTATGAAACAAAATTCAAAAGATAATTATAAAGGAATTGTAGAGGTTGTTGAAGATGAACTTGTTTCAACCGATTTTAATCATACGACAGCTAGTGCAATTTTTGATATCGGTGAAACAAAAGTTATAGATAAAAATTTTGGTAGGATAGTTGCTTGGTATGATAATGAATGGGCATTTTCATGTAGAATGCTAGAAATTGCAAATTTAATGGCTAAAGACTTCAGGGTATAATGGAATATGAATACAGTACATTTAAAAAATATAACTGATATTAGCTTAAACGATAAAAAGATTTTTTTAAGATGTGATTTAAATGTCCCATTTGACGATAATAAAGTTTTGTTGGACGATACTAGAATTAACAATATAGTACCTACAATTCAATATTTGTTACAAAAAAATGCAAAAGTGATTATAGCAAGCCACTTTGGTAGACCTAATGGAGAATACAAAGAAGAATTGTCGTTAAAAAAATTGATTCCATATTTAGAAGAGTATCTAAAAGTTAAAGTTATATTTATAAAAGACATATTGTCAGAAAATAGCATAGCTCGCGCTAATGATTTAAAAAACGGGGAAATAATATTACTAGAAAATCTTCGATTTTATAAAGAAGAGCAATCAAATGATATGCAATTTGGGCAAAAATTAAGTCAATATGCAGATATTTATATAAATGATGCTTTTTCATGTTGCCATAGAGAGCATGCGTCTATTGATGCTATAACACAATTTCTTCCTTCGTACGCAGGTTTATTGCTTGTAAATGAATTGAAAAATTTAAATGACGCCTTTAGCAAAAACACCAGACCTCAGATACTAATTATAGGTGGTAAAAAAATTTCAACAAAGATTCGAATATTGGAGCACCTAGCAAATAAAATAGACAAGGTATTTATTGCAGGAGCTATGGTTAATAACTTTCTAAAAGCTTTAGGTTATGAAATAGGTACTTCGTTTTATGAAGTAGATTATGTTGAGCATGCTAAAAACATATACGAAAAATATAAAGAAAAAATAATACTTCCTAATGATTTTGTGGGAAAAAATGAGAATAATAAGCTATTTATTAAAGATATAAGCGATATATTAGCTGGAGATTGCATGTTAGATATTGGATCAAGTAGTTGTCAAAAATTATGTGACAGTATTAAAAATTCAAAAATTGTAATATGGAATGGACCAATAGGATTTTATGAGGAACAACAATTTGCTGTTAGCAGTTTGTATATTGCAAGGTCTATAGCTTATCACACACAAAAAAATAATATTATAAGTGTTATTGGAGGTGGTGATGCCGTAGCTGCTGTTAAGCTATCGGGATTGCAAGACTGTTTTTCATATATTTCTACTGGAGGTGGAGCTTTTTTAGAATTGCTTGAAAAAGGGGATTTAATAGGATTTAAAAACTTGAAAAGCAAAGAAACATGAAAAATGCTATCGTATTACTGAGCGGTGGAAGCATAAATATTAGATAGCGTATAAATAGGAAAAGTGCTAACCTTTGACCTAAAACAATACAGGTATCAAATGGATTTTGAAATAATAGTAAGAAAAAAAGAAAAAGGCGAGGTAGTATCAG
>NZ_JAJBJD010000058.1 GCF_021811875.1 Candidatus Bandiella numerosa
TGAACTAACTCAGGCTCGTCACAAATTCTGACCAAAATGGCAAAATATCAACTCTAAAATTAGAAAGTCAGGAAAATCTAAATTTAAACTTGCTCTAAAAACGAAGTTTCCGTTCAAGCACTAGTTAGCAGGCGTTTAAAGATAAGAAGAGTGATGTTGGGGATGAGCCAACAAGATATAGGCCGGGCTGTTGATGTCAGCATTCAGCAAGTACAAAAATATGAAAAAGCTACTAATAGAATATCAAGTGGTAAGCTATTCACGATAGCCAAATTTTTGAAAGTGCCTATTACATATTTTTATGAACAAAGTGATGAAAGCGAAGTAATCGCTAATGTATTTGCCGAAGAAGACGCCAAATATGAGATAGAGGATACCAATGCTGTTACTGAAAAAGAAATAGTTAATCTTATTAAGGCATTTAGTGAAATTAAAAGTGCCCAAAGTAGAAAAAAAATTACAGAATTAGTTAAAACGATGTCTTAAGTTTTATATAAAACTTAAGTCGATAATTAACCAAGCTGTAGACTAAGGGTCGTATAATTTTATATTATATCTAAGCCTAAAACCCTTGCTTTTTGTCGCTCTGCACTTCATTTCAGAATTTATCTCTTCTTTGTCCCCAAAAAGAAGTCTTAAGATAAACCACCTCTAGCCTGTGATGACTATGTCTTACTGAATTTGTTGGGCTGGGCGTACTTACGGTCTCCAAAATCCTATTTTCTAATTCGTAAAATGCTAGAACGATAGAATGTAGAACCATAAGTTCATCATGACAGAGGCTTTAAAGAACCAGAGGCGAAAGAAATGAAAAGACTCTCAGGTTTATATAAGGTTGTGGAGGTAGGTAAATTTGGTTCTTGACCATTTTTTAATAATATGTTAGCTTTTGTACCATGCGTTGTTTATTTTCTAAAAATTAAAAATAATGAACATAGAGTTTAATTTTAAACGTAACTTCCTCCTTCTAGCATTCCTGCTGGCGGCTTAGCCGTTGCATATTCTCTAATTACTATTTTTATTGTGTTTTTTTATGGGTGGCGTAAGTAATTTCGCCTAAATATATTTTTGTTAAAGGAAAATAAATATGAAAGTTGACAAGAAAAATGAATTTGTCTCAATATTAGTGTGGCTAAGTTTAACCTTATTCTACTGTTATCAGTATGTACTTAGAATGTTACCTAATATTATTATGCCTGATATTATGAGTAAATATCAAATCGGAGCAGCAGAATATGGTTCTTTTGCTGGTATATACTACATTGGATATATTGCTGTTCATATACCTATTGGTATATTTCTAACCAGATTTGGTGGCAAGAAAGTACTTCCTTTGTGTATAGCTTTGACTGCGAGTGGTCTTATTCCTCTTGTATATTTCGATTTTTGGGAAAGTGTAGTCATTGGTAGAGCCCTTACAGGAATTGGTTCTTCTGCTGCTATAGTAGGAGCATTACAGATTTTTCGCATAATATATCCTACAAAATTTGCTAGGATGCTGGGGTTTACAGTGTCTGCTAGTTTAATTACAGTAGTATATGTTGGAACCCCGCTTGCGAGTATTATAAAATCAATAGGTATTGATGCAACCATTAACATATTGATATGTTCAGGAATTGCTTTGGCGCTTATCACCTATATAATAATGCCAAAATCTGCTCAAGAGGTTTCTCATAGTGATATTTGGAGTGATATTAAGGCAGTTATTTGTAATTATAAACTACTATTTGCTAGTTTGTTTGCTGGATTTATGGTTGGTCCACTTGAAGGATTTGCTGATGCGTGGGGTAGTGCCTTTATGATTGCAGTTTATGGTATTGAAAAGACAATCGCTGATTCCTTAACGTTATCTATATTATTTGGTATGTTTATGGGGTGTATTGTTTTGCCATACATTGCTGATAAAACAAGGTTTTATCTTGGGGTAACTATAGCTTCTGGTATAGGGATGATAATATGTTTTGTATATATATTAAGTGGTGGTGCCAATGAAAAATCGCTTTATTATACATGCTTAGTCACTGGTATATTCTGTGCTTATCAAGTTGTTATTATTTCTAAGATTGCAACCTATGTTTCTGAAGAAAGAAGCGGGATGGCAGCAGCAGTTGCAAATATGATAATCATGACATTTGGTTGGGTTTTTCATAATGCTATTGGTAAGAGCTTGGATAGATCATGGGATGGTACTTTGGTTGATGGAGTGAAATCATATAGTTCTGAAGCATTTACAAATAGTATTTCGATTATTCCAATCGCCATGTCCGTAGCGGTAATTGGCTTTACTATTATGGGAATGAGTAATATTATTCATGCACGAATACAACAAAAAGCGAGAACAGTATGAAAATTGGTATAATACCACTAATAATAATTACTTTGCTGCCTCACATAGTTGGGGCAGCAAATAACATTCCCGACGAGATAGAGCAATTAATAAAAGAAGCAGATCCAAACTTAAATATTGGAGTAAAAATTACTAATTTAGATCAAGGGAAAGTTATTTTTGAGAAAAATGCTGATAGATATTTTATCCCAGCCAGTACTTTAAAGTTTGTTACGATCGTTGCTGCGCTTGAGCATTTCGGTGAAAATTACGATTTTACTAGTAAGTTGATAAATAAAAATCAAGATTATTATCTTCATATTCACGATCCAGATTTTGGGATTGATGATCTTAAGTATTTTGTGGCAGAAGTTGCAAAGCATTCAAATAAAAATATAAAAGGAAATATTTATATCATAGATAATAAATTTTCTGTACCTGCAACTATGAGAGATAAAACTTTTAGTGATTCTCTATATTGTTACGGTGCTCCAATAACATTGGTTCATATAAATAAGAATTGCAGTAAACTAGATGTTGAGCCAGGTGAGTTAGGTGGGGTTATAAAAATTATTTCCCATCCGAATTTTCCTTATACCATAGTTAATAATACTAAGACAATTGCCAAAAATGAAAATGATAGATTGGTGGTGACTATAAAAGAGGGAAAATATATTATCAAAGGTACTCTAAGTCAATCGACCGGGCCAGTAACAATTGCAGCAGTAGCAAATGATAATTTGTCTCAAATTAAATATCATTTGAAAAAGCAACTTAACAATCAAGGGGTAGCATTAAAAGGAAAAATATTATTCAGCGAGGATGAGGTAAAAGGTGAAAAAGCTATAGCTTCACTCTCCAAAAATATTAAAGATCTTGCTGCTAAGGCAATGAAAAAATCCGATAACTTTATTACAGATTATTTTCTTGCTGAATTTGCTTCTAAATATGGTGTTACGGAATGGGACTGGGCGGCAGCTAAATTAAAGGAAGTTGCTAAACAAAGATTTAATGTTGATTTAACGAAATCAGACATAAGAGACGGTTCTGGTATTTCAAGGCAAAATTTGCTTACAGTGCACCAATTTGATGGATTACTAAAAGCAGTAGTAAAAAGTGAAAAGTTTGAATTGGTAAAATCTATTCTTGCGAGTCCTAATGATGATTCTACTTTGCACGACCGTTTTGAGCATTATGATATTTATGCTAAAACTGGCTCTCTAACTGGGATTTCTGCTCTAGTTGGTTATTTTTATAATTCTAAAAAAGAGCTTCATAGCTTTGTAATTATGGCAAATAATTTTTATCAAAACCGTTTGCTATATCACAAATTAGAAGGAGATATTATCAAATTAGTGATTCAATAAAGTTTTTTGTTATGCAGTCTCAAGCCCCAAATTATCAATTTAAAATGGTGCTTGAGATTGTAGCAGGTTCTTAAAAATCATTTTCCACGTTATTGCCAAATAACTCTGGGGTTTCATCTATTATTGGACTATTTAGAATCTCTGATAAGTCGTAAAGAGTTCCATTTATATCTTTTACTTGTACGTTTTCTGATAACACTCCTTTTTGATGAAAGTATTTAACGACTAGCTTTAGTTGAGTTAGGGTTGGTTGATAATGACCACTGCAATTGTTAATAAATGTAATTTTTCCGTCTACTATGTTCATATGTCCGCCACATGCTACTGGTTTTCCGTAGCCGTATAGCTCTTTTGTTGGTTTGCTTTTTAAGAAAAAACTATGATGAAGACCATTAAAATGACCATTTAAATCATTTTGTACGTATAAGTCCCCATTTTTACTTATAACATAGATAGAATCATTTTGTTCATTAAAAGTTACTAGCTTTTTTTCTCCGTAAGTATAATAAAACTTACCTTCTATTATACATGTTTTACTTTTTTCTTGGATATCTTGGGTGTTAGATTCACAACCTTGTTCTGTTTCTTTTCTAGCTTGTGGTTGAGAGCAGACTAAAAACTCGCCATGTTTAAATTTGAAAGGTATGCCATTTTTTTGAAAATATGCTATATGTTCCTTTTGTGCTCCATCTCTTTTTATTACTGAGAAAATATCGTGAGCATGTTCTTTGAGAAAATAAGATACAATGAGAATATCATTTATTTCTTTCGCTTTTTTAAATAACTCATACGCGTTTTCAGATGAGATATTTTCTACGAATTTTTTTACAGATTGGTCATGTTCTACAACGAAATCAACTACGTGCGGTTGGCTGGCGTATGTTTTTGAAATTAATTGTCGATCAAATATAGCTCCTTGAGAAATTAAATGCTCAGCTATTAAGGGTTTGTTTTGATAAATAGCGCATAGTACTGGGGTGGTAGGTTGTCCACCATAATCATTGGTAATATTTAGGTCTATATTTTCTTCTAGAAGTATATCGATTACTTCTACAGAGCCCATACCTATTGCAGAAAAAATAACATGTTGAGAATTAGGCTCAACTTTATTTATGTCGACTACTTTTTTAACTACTTTCTTAAAAACCTCAGGTTTATCAATAAAGCTGGACAGATGTGAGGGGTCAATATGGATATTTTTATGATCTAACAACGAATCTACAATTCTTTGATCTTCTCTTGCTAGCATTAAGCTTGCTCCGCTAATAAAGCAATCATATTTTTTAAACAATTCAATGGTTTTCATTAAGCTCTCAAAAAGTATTTCTTTATATTCTAAATACTCAGGATTATGTACTAAACTGGTATACACACTTAGCAAGGTATCAATAGGATTAGGTAAATTCTTAAATGCTTGAGTTAAGGAATAATTGTGGTGTCCGGCTATTACTAAGCCTAGATAAGGAATTAGTGATAGTTTGTTATAAGATATAGCGGTGAATAAATGATTTGGATTTATATTTGCTCCTAGTTGCTTTGCAAGTTCATAAACTTGTTCTCTTTTATTCTCAATGATGGCTGTATTTAGCTCGTTGTTTAATTCTTCAAAAGATCTTACTTTCATGTTAACCCCCCAATTTTATTAACATTAATATAAAGATAATTAGCTCTTTTGTCAACAGATAATTAATAAGTATTAATAAAATGGATAAGTGTTATATTTTTTAAAATTATAAGGAATGTGGTCCTTATAATTTGAATTTGACTTAATATAACTTATGTTTACGAGTTCATTAAGGAATGAGTAGGTAATTATAAAAGAAAGGAAGTATATTTCTTAATGTATGATTAAAAGCTGACGCAGGCATATGTGGGTATCAGGACTCTCGTGGGCTCGGAGATGTGTATAATAGACAGCATTTATTGCATATCTTCCTTGCTTTGCATTTATGCAACGGCCTTTACTAATAATACTAAAAGCACTTGCGTTTGATTAAATTTCATATCTTTGCTGTATCCCTTTTCTCTGAACCCATCTTCTGTGAATGATTCAAAGTATAGAGTTGTTGCATCATAGAAGATTGCATCTACTTCTTGGTTCAGTAAATTTTGTGCATTTTTGAATGCTATCTCCTGTATGTTATCGATAACCTTATCATCTAACTTATCCATCATTCTGTAAACTGAAT
>NZ_JAJBJD010000183.1 GCF_021811875.1 Candidatus Bandiella numerosa
ATCCAAAGAGAGAATTTTCAAAAAGCTAAATTTATTTGGGATGAAGCTATCCAAGAGATAGCTGCTGCCTAAAATTTAAGGGTCAGGGTTGTGTTGCGGCCATATTTCCATTAACTTGACGGTGCCCCTTGAAGCTATTGCAGCAACAAGCTCAGGCAGTTCATCTATCCAGGTTTTGCCTTTTTCTCCGTAAATGTTAATGATGTTGGATTGGAAGATGCTCATAGACTCTACTTCACAATAATATCGTAAGGCTCTGTCAACTTATATTTTCTGGCTTTGTTAGAAGCGTCTACTATTTCTAAAAAGCCACCTTCAACCCATTTTTTGCAAAGCGCAGCATTCGTTCTAGGCTGAAAGCCAAATAGATCACCTATTTGTTTAGCTGTAACAACATCATATCCCTTAAATAATTCCAAGGCTTTGCGTTGTTTCGGATCTAAGGTGCGCAAAACTTGCGAATGATCTTTTTCACCTTTCTCGTTGCTTGAAATCATCTGCGCGACGACTTTCTCAAATGCGAAAGCCATACCTTCAGTAAAATATTCCACCCAGGGAGTTATATCGCTTTCTGCCCTTCCAAAGTAATAATTGTGAGATGGGCCGATACTGATAGCACGATAATATCCGAGTAAGTTTTTAGCATAATACTCCTCAAGGGAATACAAGCCTTTTAAATCGTACCCTCCAAGATGCAATATCAGCGTTGTCAGTAACCTGCTTGTTCGCCCATTACCATCGTAATAGGGGTGAATTGTTGCAAACTGGTAATGCGCAGTACCAGCGACAATGGGGCATGGTATATCTTCATTCTCTTTGATCCATGACACTAAGTTGCGCATAAGTCCAGGAACATCCTTGGCTTCCGGAGGCATATAGACAATCGTTCCTGTACCGCTGTCTTTGATAACGTTTTGGCCATCTCGGTAAGGTGTTGGTTTAATACGTGTTCTTCCATCGCTCATCACTAAAGCATGCAAGGTCTGGATGACTTTTTCGGTAACAGGATGGTTTTGTGAGGCATATTGTTCAAGCTGAGCTAGGGCGGCATAATAGCCTCTTACTTCATGTTCATCACGCTCTCTACCCGGGAAATGTCCTTGAAGTTGAATGACCTCTTTGATCTCCTCAGGTTTAAGCTGATTGCCTTCTATCATCGTAGAATAATGTGTGGTGTAGAGTTTGGCCGTTTCACGTAGCGAAGCAAGCACTGTAGGATTAACAGGCAGTAATGCAACTTTTTCCTTAGCAGCCTCAATTCTCATCAGACTTTTGGCAATGCCAGGGGTTATACTGTAGATGGGTTTAAAATTTGTCGGCATGATGTAAGCTCAATATCAGTTCCTCTTTTATTATCTATTATGCCGATAAGTAGCGTATAAGTCAAGTATAACATGCCGATAAAATATATAAGAGTGTTTCACTTGATACTCTCCAAGTACGCATCTATAATCGCTGCAGAGAGTGAAAACATAACCATATCACCCCAGTTTGGAGTTGGTTAGGTTGAGGCAAACCAACCTCCGCCAGATTTTTGACGAATAACTTTTCTCACCGTCATTGCGAACGCAGTGAAGCAATCCAGAAACCCCAGTATTTGTGGGTTTTCCAAGGCTTTCGTTGGCACAGTCAAGTTAAAAATAGAATAAAATTCTGATATTGAATAAAAGATTATAAAATTGTAGGATTTAAAAAAATAAATATCAAAAAAGATGAAGGGCACACCAAACAGACATAGATATCCAATG
>NZ_JAJBJD010000216.1 GCF_021811875.1 Candidatus Bandiella numerosa
AAAGTAGAAATAAAGAGAGCTGAGACGATACTGGAATTAGGGTTTAGGCATAAAGAGCAAATAGGGATCATAGGTGCTATACAAGATGAATATATACCGCTGCAAGTAGAGAAAATATCAGAAAAATATCAAAATTGTCCAAGATGTGAGGGGAAAACTAAGAAAAATGGGATGAAGTATACGGATTATCATAGCAGTTTAAGTGATCATAAGTTAAGAATACAGGGTTATGCATGCAGATGTGGTTGGCAAAAAAGACCAACAATACACGGAGAATATGGAACAAGCGTACATCCTGATCTGACAAAGATGCAGGGCATGCTAGGAGCTAAGATGCCATATAAAGAGGTTGAGGAGACATTAGAAAAGTTAAATTGCCAAAAACGTAGCGCAAATAACCATGTAAAAATAGCAGAGTGCACAAATATGATAGGAGGCATTTTAAGCAAGATTAAATCAGAAGAAGTAGTAGAGAGCAAGGGTGATGCAGATGAT